>JAAVHD010000090.1 GCA_014799915.1 Oscillibacter sp. | reverse complement strand
GGCCGCCCCGATGATCACCCCGCCATCGACAGAGACCATCTCCATGGCCACGGCGATCAGAAGGTCTCCGCCGATGGCGTGATCACCATCGAGGAGTCCAAGACCAGCGAGACCTACAGCGAGGTCGTCGAGGGCATGATGTTCGACCGCGGCTATATCTCCCCCTACATGGCCACCGACATGGAGAAGATGGAAGCCGTCGTGGACGACGCTTATATCCTCATCACCGATAAGAAGATCTCCGTTATCGCCGACATCCTGCCCCTGCTGGAGCAGATGGTCCAGTCCGGCAAGAAGATGGTCATCATCGCCGAGGACGTGGAGGGCGAGGCCCTCAGCACTCTGCTGGTGAACCGTCTGCGCGGCACCCTGAACGTGGTGTGTGTCAAGGCCCCCGGCTTTGGTGATCGCCGCAAGGAAATGCTCCAGGATATCGCCATCCTCACCGGCGGCCAGGTCATCAGCGAGGAACTGGGCTATGAGCTCAAGACCGCTGACCTCTCCATGCTGGGCCGTGCCCGTCAGGTCAAGGTCACCAAGGAGAACACCGTCATCGTGGACGGCGCTGGCGACAGCCAGGCCATCAAGGATCGCGTGGCTCAGATCCGCAGCCAGATCGGCGTGACCACCTCCGACTACGACAAGGAGAAGCTGCAAGAGCGTCTGGCCAAGATGGCCGGCGGCGTAGCCGTCATCAAGGTCGGCGCTGCAACCGAGACCGAGATGAAGGAGAAGAAGCTCCGCATTGAGGACGCTCTGAACGCCACCAAGGCCGCTGTGGAAGAGGGCATCGTCTCCGGCGGCGGCACCGTGTTCGTCAACGCCATCCCCGCCGTTGAGAAGCTGGTGGAGGAGCTGGACGGCGACGAGAAGACCGGCGCACGCATCATTGCCAAGGCTCTGGAGGCCCCCATCCGTCAGATCGCCGCCAACGCCGGTCTGGACGGCTCCGTGGTTCTGGAGAATGTGAAGAAGGCCGCCAAGGGCACCGGCTTCGATGCCTACAAGGAGGAGTACGTGGACATGATCGCCGCGGGCATCGTCGATCCCGCCAAGGTCACCCGCTCCGCTCTGGAGAACGCCGCCTCCGTGGCCGCCATGGTGCTGACCACCGAGTCCCTGGTTGCCGATAAGCCCGAGCCCCCCGCACCTCCCGCTCCCGGCGGTGACATGGGCATGGGCGGTATGTATTGATAAACCGCTGAGATCCAATAAACGCAAGAGCTCCCGCCGGAGAGATCCGGCGGGAGCTCTTTGCCTTTGTGGGCCCCGCCAAAGGAAGGAACCCATTTATTAAAAAAGTGTGAAAAGGCAGATTTTTTCTGACGGCTGTGGTACAATAGAAAAAACTGTCGAACCGTGGAGGGATCAGCGTATGAATGATGGCCGGTCTGAACTGGAACAAAGGGAGCCACGTCCTGTGAGAGAGCCGGAGTATACCCGGCGGCGGACGCCGCAGCCCTCCCGCGCCTATAGACGGCCCCGGCGGGTCAGGCTGAGCGTTTTGTCCCTGCTGATCTCCATCCTGGAGCTGATCGTCGCGGTAACGGCGCTGGTTTTCGCTCTGCGGAAGGACGGCAGGGAATCGGATATCCCGGAGGACCCACCTGCGGAGGATACGCCGGTCACCTTCCGGTTTGGCGGCAGGGTCCTCACGCCCATCGAGGGAATGCCCCTTAATCCCTATGACCAGACCGCCTTCGGCCTGGACGGAAAGGGCCGGGTCACCTATGAGCTGGATGGCCGGAAGGCCAGAACAGGCGTTGATGTGTCCTCCCACCAGGAGGACATCGACTGGCCGGCAGTGGCGGCGGATGGTATTGATTTTGCCATCCTCCGGCTGGGCCGCAGGGGCTACACCGAGGGGGGCCTGTTCCTGGACGAGAGCTTTGAGCAGAACCTCCGGGGGGCGCTGGACGCCGGTCTGGAGGTAGGCGTCTATTTCTTCTCCCAGGCCACCACCCCCGAGGAGGCAGAGGAGGAAGCGGCCTTTGTCCTGGAGGCCCTGGACGGACAGGAGCTGGCTTTCCCGGTGGCCTTCGACTGGGAGAATATTCCCGGGGATGAGGCCCGCACCGACGGCCTGGGCGGGACGGTGATGACCAGCTGCGCCGCCGCTTTCTGCAAGCAGATCGAGGCCGGAGGCTACCGCCCGGCGATCTATTTCAACCAGACCCAGGGCTATCTCCGCTATGACCTGCGGGAGCTGACGGAGTATGACCTGTGGCTGGCGGAATATGATACTGTGCCGGATTTCTACTACCACTTTGACCTGTGGCAGTACTCCGAGAGCGGCCAGGTGGACGGCATAGAGGGGGTTGTGGATCTGGACCTGGCGTTTTAAGTAAGTTCCAATTCGGCTTCGTGTTTCTGGCAAGATACATCGGATAAATATCTCCCTTTTCGGAATTGTGTGCCCACTGAAAATGGGTTATCATTATACCGATCAGTTGGGAGCTTGACGCGGGGGCTTGATTTAATGATTGCAGTTGATTTTGGCAACGGTTGTTTTAATGTTAGCGCCTCAGAACAGAATATTATGATTGTCGTAGCTCCCCAAAATGAATTTTCATCATTAGATGGCTTTATAGCGGCGGCTTTGAAATTTTTGGAATCGGATGGGAGGTTTCATGATAATTGGACCGAGAGGTATAAAAATCGCACTAACTTACTGGCTTCTGCCGATGATATAGCGTGGATGAAATCAAGATTGGACGAAATGGATCAGTGTGTAAATATTCTATATGAACCAGTAGTCAAAGCGGTAAATGTTATCCCACCCAAGTGGAATGATGTTACTTTAGGATTAGAAACTAAAAGCGAATATATTTTATACTTATGGAGTACATCAGTGTAATCTCAAATCTGCCGGATGGCCACCCAATTGCTATAAAATTAAGAAGTATATCCAATATTTCTTCCATATAAAAAAGCAGAGGAACACAAAAGCGAATTGGGAGTTAAGCAAAGGGGCGATAAAAGAACCAGCACCCGCGTGACTGCGGGTGCTGGCTTTTTTACTTTTACCGGATATCGTACACGCTCCGCGCGGAGACGTCCTTCGCCTCGCCGCGGACAATCTTCACGCGGCGCTCGCCGCCGTCCATGTCGAAGAAGTTGTCCTCCAAAATCACATCCGCGCCGCACTGGAGCTCCACGCTCCGGGCGTAGGCGCTGGCGGTGACCACGATCTCATCGCCCTCAATCCGGGCGGTAAGCTGGGGATCAGCAAACTTAAAGTGCTTGGGCGCGCAGAACAGGACGCTGCCCGCGCCAACCACGCCGCCCGCGCCGTCGGTGAGCTGATAGGAGTAATAGCAGTCATAGGGGCCGTACTGGGTGAAATCCTGCTCCGGCAGCCACACGGCGGTGAGAGCGGGGGCCTCCACGTCAAAACTGCCCTCCTCAATGACGGAGGCGTCGGGGCGGCGGAGGGTCCAGCGGACCTTGCCGGTGAAGGGGGCCATGGTCTCGTTGCTGACATTCAGCCGGGCGGTCTTTTTGGGGTCGATGCGCTCGGTGTTGACGGAGGTCCCTTCCTGGTTGAGCAGGCCCTCCTCGTGGCAGGAGACCAGCACCGGGGCGAAGAATCGCTTGGCGTAGTATTGCAGGGCCTTCCACCGGCCAAAGTAGTCGATGCCCGCCCAGCTGGCCACGGGCCAGCAGTCGTTGAGCTGCCAGATCACCGCGCCCATGCACCGGCCGCGGTTGCGCCGCCAGTGCTCCACGCCGTACTGCATGGCCTGGGCCTGGAGGAGCTGGGAGGCGTAGACCAGCTTATCCAGATTGCTGGGGTACAGGTACATCTGGGACAGGTAGGAGACGATGCGCCCGTTGGCGGTGGAGTTGCGCTGGTGCTTCTCCATGACGTAGGAGAAGAGGTTCCGGTCCTCCGGCAGGGTAAAGGATTCGATGGTCTCCATGCAGGGGAAGGACTGGAAGCCGAACTCGGAGACATAGCTGAACAGATAGTTCCGATAGTCGGTGAAGGGCTTGAGGCCGTGCCACACGTCCCAGTCGTGGACGTCGCCCCTGGTGGGATCATGGGGGATGTCAAAGTCGCCGCCGCTGGACGGGCTGGAGGGCCAGTAGAATGCCTGCGGGTCCTCTACCTTCAGCACCTTGGGCAGAATATACTGATACATCTTGATGTAGTCAGACTTCTGCCGCATATTTTTCACCCATTCGTTGTCAAACGCCACAAACTGCTCCATCTCATTGTTGCCGCACCACAGCGCCAGGGAGGGGTGGCTCCGGATGCGCCGGATGTTGTCCTTGAACTCGGCAACGATGGTCTCCTCGAACTCGTCCGTCAGATTATATACCGCGCAGGCGAACATAAAGTCCTGCCAGACCAGCAGACCCAGCTCGTCGCAGATGTCGTAGAAGTAGTCGTCCGGGTAATAGCCGCCGCCCCAGACCCGGATGGTGTTGATATTGGCGGCACGGGAGTCCTCCAGCAGGCGGCGGGTGCGCTGGGGATTGACCCGGGGCAGCAGGTTGTCCTCGGGGATGTAGTCCATGCCCATGGCGAACACGTCCACACCGTTGACGCAGTGGCTGAAGGTCTCGCCGTAGTCCTTTTTCTCCCGGGAGACGGTCATGGTGCGCAGGCCGATGCGCCTGCTCCAGGTATCCAGAGCCGCGCCGCCGGCGCTCAGGGAGACTTCCACCTGATAGAGCGGCTGCGCTCCGTAGCCCGCGGGCCACCAGAGCTGGGGGTTGGCAATCTCGATCTCACAGCACGCGCCCTCGCCGGTGAACTTTGTCCCGTCAGGGGCGGTGCTGGGGATTCGTAATCTCAATCTCGCAGCACTCGCCCTTGCCGGTGAACACCGTTCCGTCAGGGGCGGTAACGGAGACGGCGGCCTCTGTGGGATCATCTGTGAGATGGGTAATATGGGTGTGTACCTTTAATGTGACCTTGCCGTTCCCGTGGAACTGCTCCACCAGCACGTCCCGGATGCGGGCCTTATCTACCCCAATGATGGAGATATCCCGCCAGATGCCCGCGTCCGGCAGGCGGGGACCCCAGTCCCAGCCGAACATGCAGTGGGCCTTGCGCAGGTTGGGGAAGCCCTCCATGGCGTCGCTGGAGCCGTCGGCGGGATTGACGGCGTACTGCTCCCGGATGTATCGGGTGGGGGAGTCCAGCCGAATCTCGATCCGGTTCTCGCCCTCATGGAGCAGCTCCTTCACATCGAACTCCCAGGTCCGGTGCATATTATTGGCCCTTCCGGCCTCCGTACCGTTGATATAGACCGTGGCCAGGGTATCCAGGCCCTCGCAGCGCAGCAGCACCGCGCCGCAGTCCAGCAGATCGCCGTCCACCGAAAAAGCGCGGCTGTAGTGGAAGTCGTACTCCATCAGCTTCAGCGCTTCCGTCTCGTTGTCCCGGTAGAAGGGGTCGGGGATGCGCCCCGCTGTCAGCAGGTCGTGATAGACCGAACCGGGCACCGTGGCCGGGACGGTCCCGAAGGCGCTGCCCGGGATCTCCAGGGTCCACGCGCCGCAGAGTGATAGATGCTTCATCCAGAATTACCTCCCAAATCATTCCGTCAGCGAAACCGTTTAAGGACGTGCGTTCGGCCATGCGCTGCAGGTGACTTCACTATACGGCAATCACTCGGCAAAGTCAATAGAAATCTCCCGGAGGCGGGGCGGCTTTTTGGGGGATTTTGCGATCAATTGGCGGAATGCACAAAAAATTTGGTCAAGGTGTAAAAAAGGCCAGCGGTTTATTGACAGCTTTCCAAAGGGCGGTTATAATAGCTTTACGAAAACGATTTAGGAAGAGCGGCATCTGGGGAGGCGTACTGTATGACGATCCGAATGATCGCGGAACGGTGCGGCTGCTCCACCGCCACCGTCAGCAAAGCGCTCAATGGAGCCGGGGACGTCAGCCGGGAGACCGCCGAGCGGGTGCGCCGGGTGGCTGCCGAGGTGGGCTACATGCCCAACGCCGCCGCCCGGGCGCTGAAAACCAGCCGCTCCTACTGCTTCGGGATGCTCTTTCAGGACGAGGGAAGCGGCGGCCTTGGCCACGGCTTCTTCGCCGGGATCCTCAATGGGTTCCGGGACCGGGCCGCTGAGCTGGGATACGACATTTTCTTTATCTCCGGCTGCCTGGGCCACCGGAAGATCGGCTATGTCGAGCACGCCCGCTACCGGGGGTGCGACGGGGTGTTCATCCCCAACGAGGCCTACGAGGACCCGGGCATCCAGGAGCTGGCCGCCAGCGGCATCCCGCTGGTCACCATTGATTACGCCTACGAGGGCTGCGGCTCCGTCCTGTCCGACAATGTAAAGGGCATGGCGGACCTGGTCCGGTACATATACAGCATGGGCCACCGGCGCATCGCCTTTATCCACGGCGAGGACACCTATGTGACCCGGATCCGGGTGCGCAGCTTCCGGGATACCTGCGAGGAGCTGGGGCTGGAGGTCCCGGAGGAATATCTGATGGTGGGCAAGTACTGCCGCTCCGCCGCCTCCGAGGAGGCCACCCGGCGGCTGCTGGCGCTGGAAAACCGCCCCACCTGCATCATCTATCCCGACGACATCGCCTACCTGGGCGGCAGGAACGAGATCTACCGCCAGGGCCTCCGCATCCCGGAGGATATCTCCGCCGCCGGATACGACGGCATCGACTTCATCAAGATGCTCCGGCCCAGTCTCACCACTATGTGGCAGGACGCGGAGCTGATCGGGGTCAGCGCCGCCGACGAGCTGGCCCGGGCCGTGGAGCAGGGCAGGGGCTGCGTCCCCAGGCAGATCATCATCCCCGGCAAGCTGCTGCCGGGGGAGACCGTGGGACGGCTCCCGGTATAGCGAATACCTTTCGGAAAAGGGGTACCCCTTTTCCGTCCTTCCTTGAAAGGAAGGACGATCCATCTGTGAGTGATGGCACTCGGGACCCGCGCGGGTCAAGCAGAGCGCGCGGGCCAAAACGCCATAAAATATAAGGAGGAAATACCATGAAGAAAAAGACCTTAGCCCTTATCCTTGCACTGGTGATGGCTCTGGGCCTGTTGGCTGGCTGCGGCGGTAATAACGATACGCCCAGCACTCCCGACACCCCCGCCACTACCGACGACACCCCCGCTACTACCCCCGACACCCCCGCCGACGAGCCCGCTCCCGCGGACGACACCACCACTGATCTGCCCCGTACCGAGACCCTGTACTTCGGCGGTCAGCAGTGGGGCGAGGTGACCAGCTGGAACCCCGTGGGCGCCAACCAGAACAACGCTATGGCGATTGCCAGCAGCGCCTCCGGCTCCCGCACCGTTATGTTCGAGACCCTCTATATGTACAACTTCCTCACCGGCGAGATGATCCCCCTGCTGGCTGACGGCGACTTCAGCTGGAACGCCGACAAGACCGAGCTGACCGTGAAGATCAATCCCGCCGCCAAGTGGAACGACGGCACCGCCGTCACCGCCAACGACGTCAAGCGCACCTTCGACGTGGGCGTGGAAATTGACCAGCCCGGCACTTATCACCCCTACATCAGCGAGATCGTGGTCAACAGCGACACCGAGCTGGTCCTCAAGGCCAACCTGGATAACCTGAACCCCTTCATGCTGGAAGACTTCCTGTCCGGTCAGTACGTGGCCCAGGCCGCGTGGATCGACACCTGCCTGGCCCGCAACAACGGCGACAAGCAGGGCTTCCTGAACGACAAGGCTGAGGATGTTGCCTTCTCCGGCCCCTACGGCCCCTACTACTCCGACAACCAGAAGGTAGTCTTCATCCGCAACGACAACTACTGGGGCCAGGACGCCTCCATGTGGGGCAAGCTGCCCGTGCCCAAGTACATTGCCCATACCATCTATGCTGACAACGCCGCTTCCGAGGTCGCCTTCAAGGCCGGTGAGATCGACGTGAACCAGCAGTTCATGCCCAACATCCAGGATCTGTGGGAGAAGGACGGTCTGCCCATCTCCACCTACTATGATCACGCCCCCTACGGTATGTGCGCCACCATGCCTACCGCCTGGTTCAACATGAATATGCCCGTGATCGCCGAGAACGTGGAACTGCGTAAGGCCATCGCCATCGCGGTGGACTATGACCAGATCATTGCCAACGCCATGACCAACCAGTCCCCCTCCTTCGCGGAGGTTCCCCGCTCCGTTATGAACCCCACCGCCGGTGAGCAGGCTCTGTATGACCACGCCGCCGTGGCCGACCTGCAGTGGGTTGGCAACGACATCGATGGCGCCAATGCGCTGCTGGATTCCGCCGGTATCGTTGACACCGACGGCGACGGCTGGCGCGAGTGGAACGGCGAGAAGGTCACCCTCCAGGTCTCCTGCCCCGAGGGCTGGTCCGACTGGAACGCCGCCCTGGAGATCGTGGCCGCTGCCGGTGCGAAGATCGGCATCGACATGTCCACTAACTTCCCTGACGCCGATACCTACTATGCCACCTCGCTGACCAACCCCAACCAGACCGAGACCGCCATCTTCATGTGGTCTCCCCCGGCCGCCGCTCCCTCCAGCCCCTGGGCCCGTGTGAACGCTCTGATGGGCAAGGACTACGTGGG
>JAAVHD010000089.1 GCA_014799915.1 Oscillibacter sp. | reverse complement strand
ATGTAGAATTGGTCCCTACCGTATCACACGCGGGGAGCTCCCGGCGATGCGTAACTGGGAGGCAGTTATCATTAACAGGGCGTCAGCCGGACCCTTTCAACCACCAAGCCAAAGATTACGGCCTCCTACTCAGTGGCTGAATGCCGCTCACTTACACCCCATCTAAGGAAACTCCCCCGTATAGGGAAGCGGCACGAACGTGCCGCCCCGTCAAGGGAGTCCAGAACCGTAGGTTCTGGCGCGTTTTTGCTTACTTTTGGCGCGTGCCAAAAGTAAGCCCGGGGTCCGGGGGCGGGTAGCTCCCGGGCTGACGGAAGAAACACGCCCCCTCGCGCCCACAGGGCGCGAAGATAAGCCTACCGATACCCCTCCCAAAGCAGCGTGGCGGCCGCCGCCGCCACATTAAGCGACTCGCACCTGCCTGCCATAGGGATGCGCACCGTCTGCCCGCAGGCAGACAGCGCCTCCCCACTGAGTCCCTTCCCCTCGCTGCCGAGGAGAATAATACCACACCGAAGGTCCGCCTCGCGGACATCAATGGTATCCTCCCGAAGGGCGGCCCCCAGCAGGGGCAGCCCTGACCTCTGAGCCAGCTCCCTGAGCTGGCCTAAACCACAGCTCCATACCGGGAGCCGGAACACGGCCCCCATAGAACTCCTCACCGTCTTGTGATTATAAATATCCGCACACCCCGGCAGGAGTATGAGGCCATCTGCCTCATAAGCGTCCGCCGTACGGAGGATCGTCCCCACGTTCCCCGGGTCCTGTACCCCCTCAAGCGCTAAGTACCGCCGCCCCGGCAGCGTTTCCAGCACCGTCAGATCGGGAATGCGTGCCAGAAACAGCACCCCCTGCGGAGCCTCCATAGGACTGACCGACCGCATCACATCAGTTGGCACCTCCACCAGCCTGACATTCTCCGGCAGCGACGGCAGAGCCACCTCCGGCGTATATACCACAACCGTCAGCGCCGCCCTCCACCGGACCGCCTCCTCCAACAGCTTCACCCCGTCCCCCAGATACTCCCCCGTCTCATACCGGTGGGCGCGGGACGCGGCCAGCTTGCGGATGTGGGTCATAAGAGGATTGGCGCGGCTGGTGATGCGTTCGGCCATGGGCTATTCCTTCTCTTTCCTGGAAGATTCTTATTTATAGTCGACGCACCTGAGAAACGGTAAAAAGGAAGCGAGAGAAAAAGAGACACGGCGAGGCGGAGGACGCAGGCGGGCTGACGCCCGTCAAGGACGACAACGAAGCTGTGTCTCTTTTTATCCTCTGAACTTTACCGTTTTTCAGGTGTGTCGACTATATAATAAAGGTATCATTTCATCTTGTCAAGACGCGGTTTTGTCGGTTTGTAAACTTTCACCCCTTTTCCGGAAAGAAAAAGGGGTGAAAAAATCACATATTTGTTGTAAACCGCTTCTGAGCCAAAGGTTTTCAGGAAACCGTGTTCCCCGCCAAAATTTTTACTCCACGCCAGCTAAACAGCCCGGCTTCCGATCCCCCGCCCCTGCAGCCCGTTTTTAATTCCTACAGAAATTTATCCCTTATACCCATTGGGATTTCCGGACTGCCACTTCCAGGAGGAAGCGCACATATCCTCGATCCCGTATTGGGCCTCCCAGCCCAGCTCCTCCCGCGCCTTGGCAGGATCAGCATAACAGGCAGCAATATCCCCCGGGCGGCGAGGATCGATCACATAAGCCAGCTCATGACCGCAGGCCTTCTCATAGGCGTGGAGCACATCCAGCACACTGTACCCCTTCCCGGTCCCCAGGTTGCAAATAAAGAGTCCACAGTTGCTATCCAGCTTTTTCAGCGCCGCCACATGCCCCTTGGCCAGATCCACCACATGGATGTAATCCCGCACCCCGGTGCCGTCGGGCGTATCATAGTCATTGCCGAAGACATGGACCTTCTCCAGCTGCCCCACCGCCACCTTGGCAATATAGGGCACCAGGTTGTTAGGAATCCCATTGGGGTCCTCCCCAATGAGCCCGCTCTCATGCGCCCCGATGGGGTTAAAGTACCGCAGCAGCGCCACATTCAGCGCAGGATCAGCAGCGCAGATATCCGAAAGGATCCTCTCCTGAAACAGCTTGCTGGTACCATAAGGATTGGTCGTCCCCCCAGTCTGTGAATCCTCCCGGATAGGCACCACAGCAGGGTCGCCGTACACCGTAGCAGAGGAGGAGAACACAAAATTCTTCACCCCATGCCGCCGCATAGCCTGAAGCAGATACAGCGTGCTGATCAGATTATTAGAATAGTACTCCAACGGTTTCGCCACGCTCTCTCCCACCGCCTTCAACCCGGCAAAATGGATCACCGCGTCGATCCCTGGAAACTTAGCAAACAGCTCCTCCACCTCGGCCTCATTGCACAGCTCCGCCTTCACAAACGGGACCTGCTTCCCGGTGATTTTCTCCACCCGCCGCAGCGCCTCCTCACTGGCATTGCAGAGGTTGTCCGCCACCACGATATCATACCCCGCCTCAATAAGCTCCACGCAGGTATGGCTGCCGATATACCCGGCTCCGCCGCAGACTAAAATAGACATATCGTTCTTCTCCTTCTATCAAATAAATTGAGCTCCCGCTCTGTTAGTCCATGGCGCTAGTATACCATCCCTCCGCCGCAATAGGAATAGAGGATTCACCCAATAAATGGACAAATCGTTCATCCTGCCCTCATCCCACAAAATAAGGGGGCGTCCCTGACGGGACGCCCCCAATGTTTGCTATCTATCAGCCCTGCTCGCGCATCTTGGCGAAGCAATCGCTGCAATACACAGGACGATCGCTCTTGGGCTCGAAAGGCACTCTGGCCTCGCCGCCGCAGTTCGCGCAGACAGCGGTGAAGTACTCGCGGGGACCGCGGGCAGCGTTCTTGCGAGCGTCACGGCAGGCCTTGCAGCGCTGGGGCTCGTTCTGGAAGCCGCGCTCAGCGTAGAACTCCTGCTCACCGGCGGTGAAAACGAACTCCTGGCCGCACTCCTTGCAAACTAAGGTCTTGTCTTCGTACATGATTTTACCCTCTCTTTGAATAGAAAAAAATATATTGCGCTCAGCCTTTGCTGATACCGCCAGAATCAAGGTGCCGTGCTGCCTTGCGCCGGATGCGCTGCACGGCGTTGTCCACCGACTTGGGGGACCGCGAAACCGCTTTGGCCATTTCCCGGATGGTCATGCCGTCTAAATAGTACCCCAAAATCTTCGCCTCGAACTCGGACAACTGCTTGCGTACGCCGCTCAGGGTGTCCTGGACCCCTTCCCGGCCGATGATCAGATCCTGGGGGTCCGCCATCACGCCGTATAAAGAGCCCTGACCGTCAAAGAAGGGTATTTCAAGAGGAACCGACTGGTTCAATGGTGCGTGCTTATCCCGGGCAGCGGCCCGGACAGCGGAATACAGCCGGTTGCGGATACATGTCTCTGCGAATGTGCGGAAGCTTGCCGGGCGCGTCTCATCATACTCCCGGACGCCGCACATCAGGCCGATCATACCCTCCTGTATCAGATCGTCGCTGTCCCCGCCCGCCAGATAGTAGGGCCGGGCCAGCTGCCGCACCAAGCGGGTATACCGCTTGACCAGCGTCTCCTCCGCGTCCCGGTCCCCCTGCTTTGCCAGGGCGGACAGCTCCTCATCCGGGCGGGAGTCATATATATCAAGTTGGGCTTCTCTGATCGACATGGTTATTATACCTATTTCTACCTGGGTTTGTCAAGTAAATATTAAAAATTTGTAAAGCGTTTCCTCAAATTTTTAGCGTTTTCACCAAATCCGCCAGCCGACCCGCGCATTCATCGGCCTGCTGAACGGTTTTTGCCTCCACCATGACCCGGATCAGGGGCTCCGTTCCGGAGGGACGGACCAGCACCCGGCCGTCGCCGCCCAGCAGCTCCTCCTCTCTGGTGATGGCCTCCGCCAGCGCCTGAGAGGCCATGACGCCCTCCTTGAGTCCCGGCTGGTTGGGCAGCTCGATGTTCACCAGCGTCTGAGGATAACTGGGACAGATGGATGCCAGCTCCGAGGCCGTCTGACCGCTTCGCTTGAGAATCTGCAAAAATTGCAGCGCCGTCAGCTGTCCGTCGCCGGTGGTGGCGTAGTCGGTAAAGATGGTGTGCCCCGACTGCTCCCCGCCGATGCGGTAGCCGAACTCCAGCATCTTCTCCAGCACATTCCGATCCCCCACAGGGGTGCAGATCAACCGGATGTTGTTCTTGTTGCAGAACTCATGTAACCCCAGGTTGCTCATGACCGTGCCCACAATGGCCCGCCCGGTCAGCAACCCTTGGTCCCGCATGTACTTGCCGCAGACGGCCATAGTCTTGTCGCCGTCCACCACATTTCCCTTCTCATCGATCATCAGGCACCGGTCCGCATCGCCGTCAAACGCAATGCCCAGATCGTATTCTCCCGCCGTGACCATAGCGGCCAGACTCTTGAGATGGGTCGAACCGCACTTGAGGTTAATGTTCACCCCGTTAGGCTTGCGGTGGATAAAATCCGCCTCGATCGCAAAGTCCGCGAACAGATCCGGAGCGGTAGCCGCCGCCGCGCCGTTAGCGCAGTCGATCAGCACCCGCAGCCCCTCCAGGTCGTCCTGAACGGTGCCCCGCAAATGCTGGATGTATTCGTATTTCAGGTTTTTCATCCCGTGGATGCGCTTGCCGATGTCGCCGCCCTTCCTGATGGGCATAGGATCGTTGGAAAGGATCTTTTGCTCCACCCGGTCCTCCAGAGCGTCCGGGAGCTTATACCCCAGTCCGTTGAAAACCTTGATGCCGTTGTGCTCAAAGGGGTTGTGGCTGGCGGAGATCACCACGCCCGCGTCCGCGCCCACTTTGATGGTCAGATAGGCCACCGCCGGCGTGGGGATGGTCCCCAGGGGCATCACGTCGCCGCCCACGGAGGTAATGCCCGCGATCAGGGCCCCCTCCAGCATATCGGAGGATATTCTTGTATCCATGCCGATGGTGATCAGCGGCGTCGCGCCTTTTTCCTCCGTCAGGGTCACAGCAACCGCCTGGCCTACCCGGTAGGCCAGCTCAGCGGTCAGATTTTCCCCTACAATGCCACGGATACCATCGGTTCCAAAAAGTTTACCCATTAGATTACTCCTTATCTTCGCGCCCAGGCGCTCGGCCCCGGCCGAGTGCCGGGACGGTCGTTTAGGCGCCATAGGCGGCTAAATGACGTCCCTGCGAGCAGTTTGTTTAGATTGTTCTTATCCATACCTCCGGGCTTCCGCGCCCGGACAACGACTTACTTTTGTCACGCGACAAAAGTAAGCAAAAACGCGCTTAAACCTAGCGGTTTAAGAATCCCTTATTCATTACGGGGGCTATTTTTTTCGCTGATCCTCTAGTCCACCCGGTCTGCCGAATTGCAGGTGTGGTTTCGCCTGCCCCGCATCTATTTCAGGACGTTGTCTTAGCCCCTACCGTCTCACATGAGGGGAGCTCCCGGGGTTGCAGAATTTTTGTCTCCCACCAATCCCGTAGGGGCGCACATTGTGCGCCCGCATCTAAAGGGCCTGCAGGCACTCCCCTGTTACTCCCCGTAGGGGCCGATGTCCTCATCGGCCCGTTTCTACAGGGCATATCCGCACTGCTTGGGATGCCCCCGTAGGGGCGGATATCATCCGCCCGCCTCCGAAAGGCTTCTGTGCATGACGATAAAATAAATTTTTCCAAAAGGTTGCCTCTCACCCAGCAACTTTCCCACTTATTTCAGATGAAATTGAGGGAAGACCACCTCCGAGGCACGGGCCCTGAAGCAAGTCGATGCCCCGGTCGGATATCAGGCCAGCGCAGCCGGGCTATCCAAAAGGCTGTTGCAGCGCACCTTGCCAACTAAATAAATTGGATTTATTCAACCTCCACCCATTCCACCAGATCCCCAATCTGGCAATTAAGGATTCTGCAAACAGGCTCCAAACTCGCTAAATTGATAGAGGTATTTCCTGTGCGCAGTTTTTGCACCATACTTTCACCCATAATCTTCTCACGCCGAATACGTGTACTGGGGTATCCCACTTTTTTCAGTTCCTGCAAAATATTGATCTTGTATCTTATCATATGGATGCTCCAAAAAAATATGTTAAGAACACTAAATACAGTGTTGACAAAGCACCACATTTTAGACCACCTGCTGGAAAAATACTACGGCCAGACAGCCTACGAGGAACGCCGTATAGCCCGTGACGAAATCGGCCGCAAGCTCTGGGATCAATTAAATCCCGAGCAAAAGGAGCAGTTGGAATCCCTCCAACGTGCCTACGACCATACCCAGATGGCAGAATTGGAAGCCATGTTTCTGGTCTCCTTCGACCAGTGTAAATCCCTGGCCTTATCCCATAGCGCTTAAAACGACATCTGATCCATCAAATTAGGCACCCCGCCCGGAATCGCAATTCCCAAATGCTGATAAGCCTTTGGCGTAACGCATCTACCCCTTGGCGTCCGGGTCAAAAACCCGATCTGCAAAAGGTACGGCTCATAGACGTCTTCCAGTGTAATGGCCTCCTCATTGATGGTGGCGGCCAGCGTCTCCAACCCCACCGGCCCCCCGCCGTAGTATTCAATGATAGCCCTCAGCATCCGCCGGTCGATCTGATCCAACCCCAGATAGTCCACTTCCAAAGCCGTCAGCGCCTTGTCCGCCAGCCCCTTATTGATCACACCGTCGCCGACTACCTGCGCAAAGTCCCGGACCCGCCGGAGCATCCTGTTCGCAATTCGCGGTGTGCCCCGACTGCGCCGGGCAATCTCCATAGCCCCGTCCTGCTCAATAGGCGCGTCCAAAATCCCCGCAGACCGGGTAACGATCATCGCCAGCTCCTCCGGCGTGTACAGCTCCAGCCGCAGCGTCACCCCGAACCGATCCCGCAGCGGCGCAGACAACTGCCCCGCCCGCGTAGTAGCCCCAATGAGCGTAAACTTCGGCAGATCCAACCGAATAGAGTTCGCCGCCGGCCCCTTGCCGATGATGATGTCGATAGCAAAATCCTCCATAGCGGGATAAAGGACCTCCTCCACCGAGCGGTTAAGCCGGTGGATCTCGTCCACAAAGAGGATGTCATTTTCGTTCAGATTGGTCAGCAGCGCCGCCAGATCCCCGGCCTTCTCAATGGCAGGCCCGGAAGTGATCCGGACGTTGACCCCCATCTCATTGGCGATAATGTTGGAGAGGGTAGTCTTCCCCAGCCCCGGGGGCCCATGGAGCAGCACATGATCCAGCGGTTCAGAGCGCATCTTCGCCGCCTGAATAAAAACCTCCAGATTTGCCTTGGCCTTCTCCTGACCGATATACTCCTTCAACCTCTGCGGCCGCAGAGAATATTCGTTCTCATCTTCCCGGGTCAGCGAAGTGGTAACCAGCGGTTCCTCCTCGATGAAGGGTTCGTTATTGGAAAAATCGATTGCCATAGCTTACCCCTTCATCATATTCTTCAGCGCCAACCGGATGATCTGCTCCAATGGCTGGCCGTCGATGTCAACACCCTTGAGCGCCACGTTGATCTCCGCCTGGGAGTACCCCAGCACCGCCAACGCGGCGGAAGCCTCGGACAGCTTATTCTGCGGAATGATGGTAACCGCAGGACCCGCCACACTCTCACCGGAAGCAGAAATGGTCTGTCCCTTCGCCAGCTTATCCTTCAATTCCAGGATCACCCGTTGAGCGATCTTCTTCCCCACACCCTGCGCTGCGGTAAGGGACTTCTCATCCCCCGTAATAATGCTCATTGCTAAATTAGCAGGAGTAGAAGAAGACAAAATCGCCAGCGCCGCCTTAGGCCCCACGCCGGAGACGGAGATCAGCTGCTGAAACAGCTTCAACTCCTCCTGACTGAAAAATCCATATAGATCCATTGCGTCCTCCCGGACGCTGAGATAAGTAAAGAGCTTGGCCTTGTCCCCTTTCTTGATTTGGGATAAGGTGTAACTGGTGGTACGGCAGGCATACCCCACCCCGCCGCAGTCGATCACCGCCAGATAAGGCTCCACATGTGCCACCGTACCGGAAACATAATAATACATATAAACTCCCTAAAGCCAAACGTTCAAAATTTCAGACATAGATACACAGTAGGGCGGGACGACCTCGGCCCGCCTTTCCATGATAACACAGCAAATATCGACAGGTCAGTGCGCCGGGTCGTCGCGCCCTACAAGCTGTCAAGCATTGCCACCTATCTTGTGTCGTACCGCTTCGGATCAAACTTCCTCTCGGTATTGAGGAGGCTGGTGGCGCTCCTGCCGTGGCAGATGGCGATGGCCAGGGCGTCCGCCGCATCGTCGGGACGGGGAGTCTGCTTCATCTTCAGCAGCCGCTGGGTCATCAGCATGACCTGTTTTTTCTCCGCGCCGCCATAACCCACCACCGCCTGCTTGACCTGCATGGGGGTATACTCGAAGGCGGGGACCCCCGCCCGCTCCGCCTCCAGCAGGATCACGCCCCGGCCATGGGCCACGGCAATACCGGTGGTGATGTTCTTGGAGAAAAACAACTCCTCCACTGCCATCTCCTGGGGCTTGAACTGCTCCAGCAGCTGAGACATGTCCTGCGAGATCTGGTAGAGCCGGTTGGACAGCGGCAGTCCCGCCGGGGTTGTGATGACGCCGTACTGGAGCAGCCGCACGTTGGCCCGGTCCGCCTCAATAAGCCCAAAGCCAATGGTAGCCACGCCGGGGTCGATGCCCAAAATTCGCATGGGAAGGCTCCTTTTCTGTACTGTCCCTCATTTTACCATCATAAATCAGAAAAAACAAGAGGGAATGATATGGACCGGCGCCTATTCCGCATAAGCGCCGGTCACTTCGATAGGGTTCCCGTCCGGGTCCTGAAAGGAAAAATACCAATATGGCGAAAACACTTGGATAAACCGGATAGGCGTCAGGCCGTTGGCAATACCCAGACTTTTGATCCGATCATATTCCGCCCTCAGATCCGCCACGCCAAGATTGATAAAAATCTTTCTGCTGTTTTCGCTGTCAGCAATGACATGCTGATCGTCATACGTGGGGTAATATCCGCCCCGTTTGACTACTTTTTCCGGGTTTTGGACATCATAGTATCCATTCATCAGGCAGATGGTCAGGCCCTCGTTTTGAAACACCGCGAAGCGCGTCCCATTGACCGCGCTGACCTTCATGTCCAGTACTTTTTCGTAGAAATCAAGCGACTTCTCAAAATCTCTGACCACCAGATAGATCGAACCGTATCGCATAAAACCAGTCCCCTTTTGGCTCAAATTTTCCAACATTATTCAGGCAGTCCCTTCTCCCGGCTCTCCGGCAGTGTGTCTGTCCCCGCTTGAAAATACTCCTCGTCCTGAAACTCCGTCATGGTCTCCCAGTAGCGCTTGGGCATGTTGCTCATCCGTCTGCGGGAGTTGTGGCGCTCCTTGATCTCAATGGTGTCATAAAAGCGCTTCCACAGGCGGCGGTACTGGGCCTCCTGGGCCGACGGCGCGGCCATTTTGAACTCCTCCAGCGGCAGGATGGCCCACTTCCCCGGCTGGTGGACCAACGCCTCATGGTGGGTCCGGTCATAGAGCAGGAAGGTCTCGTTATACATCCGGTCACAGAAATGCGGACGGAGCAGGGGCAGGACCCGGTTTTTCGGCTTGATCTCCCCCACAAGGGTTCCCTCAAAGTCGGAGAAGCGCACGAACCCCTTGAGCAGGTGGACCTCCCCGTCCAGGTGCCGCACCGCTTTCAGCAGCGGCAGCACCGCGTCGTCGCTGAGCCGCCGGAGCAGGGACGGGCCCACGTCATAGAGTGTGTGGATAAATCGATAGATGATCTTCTCCTTTTCCGGCGCACAGGTGAGAAAGCCCTTGACCACCAGTTCTCTGGCGTAGGGGTCCAGCTTGCCCAGGCTCGTCAGCACACGCTGTGCATGGCGGGGATCTGTCTCCACCCAGCGGGCGGGGAAAAGGGAACTTTCAATATGTGCCTCGTCCTGAAATTGGGCGGGGTATTCTTTATTTACATAGCTGTCAAAGACACAGCAGAGGAATCCTTCGAAGGTTCCGTCATAGCGGTAGATGATTTCCATAGTCGTAAAATTCTTCTCTGGCCGCCCTCGGGGCGGCCACGGCAAGTGGTTTCGATATGCAGCCCCGGGGGCTGAGATTGTTCATGACCCCATCGAGGGGTCATGAACAATCGATCTTGCACGGCCACTCGATGTGGCCGTGCGAGATCTTTGCGGCCCCGGACCCCGCGCCTACTTTTTGTGCGAACAAAAAGTAGGCAAAAAGTCGCTTAAACCCGTGGGGCGGCCTATGGCCGTCTTAGGGCTGGGGCCGCTTTCAGCGGCCTAACGCCTACGGTTTAAGAATCCCTCATTATTAGGGGGGATATTTTTTTGCGCTGATCCTGTAGTCCGTCTGGCCTACCAAACTGCGGGTGTGGTTTCTGCTGCGCTGCGTCTATTTCAGGATGTTGACTTGGTCCCTACCGTTTTAACACGAGGGGAACTCCCGGCGCCATTCCGGGGCGGGGCCTATGTCGCCCCAATATTCCGTCATCTGAACGATTTTTCCATTTTTCCACTGATAAAATGTTACCGCCCGGGCTGCGGTTCCCTCCGGAGACCAGACTTTTGCTACCGAATAGCTGCCATCTTCGGCAATCTTCTCGACCTTCCCTTCCCACTGGCCTGGATAGTCGCAGTTTGCCCGGAGATAGCCCGGAAGATCAAAACATTCCTCCGTATTCGGCCACATAATTTGGGCGTCGGCAGTAAAAAAACTTGCCAGTTTCTCCTCGTCCTGTGCGGCAACTGCCTGCCACAGATTCAAAATCGTGTTTTCCATACGCATGGCTGCACCTCAGTTCTGGCACGGTGAGGACTTGGGCTTATACGCGATCCCATCCATCTGGCACAGGCAGGTCGGTCCCACAAATTCTGTGACAACTGTCATTCTCGCCGGTGCGCCATTTTTGAAATATTCTCTGAACACATCGGCGCCTTTGCGGAAATCACTGACATTTTTAATATAGAAGTTCAGCTGGACAACATCATCAAGGGTCGCGCCTACTTTTGCCAGCGTATCGGCCATACTCTCAAGCGTCGCCCGCGTCTGGTGGACAATGTCGTCCACATCCTGGCCACCGCCGTGGTGGGCTAAAAAGATGAAGTCTCCGGCCTGGATGCAGGCGGAGACGGTGTCGTCTCCATAGTGATTGGGTATTTTGATTAACATAAAATTTTACCTCATTTGTGTCGTTCTCTCACTGCTTATCCCATTCCTTGATCTGTACACTGATTTTACACCGTCGTTCTTTGCCCGTCAAGGCCAAGACTGGCTGCGCCAGGGAAACCAATTTTATGCGGATTCATCGGATTTTCAGATTTATCCACATAAACAGGTTTCCATGAAAAGCTCCGGTCTTCCCTTGATTTGCGGAGGAAAAAACGCTATGATATAAATCAGATTCCAAAAGGGGGACGTCGGAATGCCGAGAAAGAACACAAGGAACACAAAGGGGCGCATCATCTCCGCAGCCTGGAAGCTGTTTTATGAGCAGGGCTATGAGGATACCACGATCGAGGACATCGTTTTTGAGTCCGAGACCTCCAAGGGGTCCTTTTACCACTACTTTAACGGCAAGGACGCGCTGCTGGGCACGCTGGCAAACGTATTTGATGAAAAATATGAGGAGCTGCGGGAAACTATGGACCCGTCCATGGACGCGGTGAACAAGCTGATCTATCTCAATCACGAGCTGTTTGCCATGATCGACGCCAGCGTCTCTCTGGATCTTCTCGCCCGCCTGCTCTCCACGCAGCTGCTGGCCCGAGGGGAAAAACATCTGCTGGACCGCAACCGGACCTATTTCAAGCTCCTGCGGCAGATCGCCAATGAGGGACTGCGCTCCGGACAGCTTCGCGGGGACTGCACGGCCAATGACATTGTGAAGGCATACGCCCTGTGGGAGCGGGCGCTGATGTATGACTGGTGTCTGTGCGGCGGCGAATACTCGCTGACCTCCTACACGGATAAAGTGACGCCGCTGTTTCTGGAGGGATACCGTGCCCAGCGTCCGGAGAACAATGCAAGTGGAATCGTCCGTCCGTGACGAACGGGAAAATTTTTATTTTTCGGATAAGAAAAAGTCCGATATTTGGTCTATCAGCAAAGTGCTTAATATATCAATGAAATTTTACAATATTTTGAACGCAGTATGGAATTTGTTCTATACTGCGTTCTGTATTTTATTCTTGTTTTGAGTGTGGTATGATACAGATACCCAAACGCTAAAGGAGAAACACTATCATGACTTCTGCACAGATCTGTATCGTTCTGGCCATTGCCATCTACCTTGTCGCTATGATCGGCATCGGCCTTTTCTTTAACCGCACCAGCGGCTCGTCCTCCAGCGATTTCTATCTGGGCGGACGCCGGCTGGGTCCCGTGGTCACGGCTATGAGCGCCGAGGCCTCCGACATGAGCAGCTACCTGCTGATGGGCCTGCCCGGCCTGGCCTATCTTTGCGGCGTGGCGGAGGTGGGCTGGACTGTCATCGGTCTGGCCGTGGGCACCTACCTTAACTGGCTGATCGTGGCAAAGCGGCTGCGGCGGTATTCGGCCAGCCTGGGCGCTATCACTATCCCGGACTTCTTCTCCCGCCGTTACGGCGACAAGCGGCACGTCCTCTCCTGCATCGCCGCCGTGATCATCCTGGTCTTCTTCATCCCCTACACCGCCTCCGGCTTCAAGGCCGTGGGCACTCTTTTCAACAGCCTGCTGGGCGTGGATTACCACACCGCCATGATTGTGGGCGCTCTGGTCATCATCGGCTACACGGTGCTGGGCGGGTTCCTGGCGGTGTCTACCACTGACCTGGTGCAAAGCGTTATCATGTCCATCGCTTTGATCGCGGTCATCCTTTTCGGCGTCCGGGAGGCCGGAGGCTGGAGCGCGGTGGCGGAAAACGCCGCGGCCCTGCCCGGTTATCTGAACCTGACCCAGGGCTATGACGCCGCCGCCGGGCAGGCCGGTTCCTTCGGATTTCTGAGCATTGTCTCCACCCTGGCCTGGGGGTTGGGGTACTTCGGAATGCCCCATATCCTGCTGCGCTTTATGGCTATCGAGGACGAGGAGAAGCTGAAAACCTCCCGGCGGATCGCCTCCGTGTGGGTGGTGATCTCCATGTTTGTGGCTATTGTCATCGGCATTGTGGGGTACAGCGTCTCTGTGGCGGGCAAGATCCCGCTCTTTACCACCAGCGCTGATTCTGAGACGGTGGTCGTCCAGCTCTCCAATCTGATGAGTCAGAGTGGTATCGTATTCGCTGTTATGGCGGGCGTGATTTTGGCGGGCATTCTGGCCGCTACCATGTCCACTGCCGATTCCCAGCTGCTCACTGCTGCATCCAGTGTGTCGCAGGATTTGATGCGGGAGTTCTTCGGTGTTAAAATGAGCGAAAAGGCCTCCATGCTGGCCGCTCGGGGCACTGTGGCTGTCATCGCTGTGGTGGGCGTGATTCTGGCCTGGGACCCCAGCAGCTCCGTGTTCCGGGTGGTGTCCTTCGCGTGGGCTGGGTTCGGCGCGGCCTTCGGGCCGGTGATGCTCTTTGCCCTGTTCTGGAAGCGTTCCAACCGGCAGGGCGCTCTGGCGGGCATGGTCGTAGGCGGGGCGATGGTCTTTATCTGGAAGTACCTGATCGCCCCCATGGGTGGTGCTTGGGCGATTTATGAGCTGCTGCCCGCCTTTATCGCCGCGTCTATCGCCATCGTGGCGGTGAGTCTGGCGACGCAGAAGCCGGAGGCGGAAATTGAAAAGGCGTTTGATCAGGTAAAGGGGAAATAAGCCCATAATAAAAGTTTCGCCAGCCTTTTCAAAGGCTGCGGAGTCCAGAGGCAGCGCCTCTGGTCGCGCCTCGCAAGGCGCGAAATCCCCCAAAAGCCGCGCCAAAAAAAGATTCTCTCCATAGCACAATCCCAAACTGCGCGGCTTTCAAGCGCATTTGCCGCTTACGCCGTCAGGCGGCCAAAGGCCGCCCCAGCGCTAAGCCGCCCGAAGGGCGGCCCATGGGCAAACAGCGCCCGGGAGTTTCCGTCGACCCGTGCTTCATCTTCCCAGTAATCATAAGAGCAGGCCCCCGCGATTTGAATCGCGGGGGCCTGCTTGTATCAACGAATGCTGTCAAGGAATTTCAGGAACGCCGTCTTGCCCTCCGGGGTGCGGGCATACACGCCCGCGTGCTCCAGCACCTGGACAAACACCAATCCTGTCTCCTTCTGCACTACATCCAGGGCGTTGTCCGATGTGACATTGTACTTTCCGGCGAAGCCCTCTGCCCAGGCGGCATGTTTGGCGGTGAGTTCGCTGGCGCGGAGGTCTTTTCCGCCCGCCAGCGCGTCCGCTACGGCGGACAGCTCCTCTTTCAGCCGCGCCGGAAGGACCGCCAGGCCCATGACTTCGATGAGTCCGATGTTCTCCTTCTTGATATGGTGAAGTTCGGCGTGGGGATGGTAGACTCCCAGGGGGTGCTCCTCGGTGGTGATGTTGTTGCGCAGCACCAGGTCCAGCTCGTACTTCCCGTCCCGTTTCCGGGCAATGGGGGTGATCGTGTTATGGGGCTCCCCGCCGGTCTCGGCAAAGATAAACGCGGCCTCGTCGGTGTATACACGCCATGCGGCCAAAATTTTATCCGCCAAATCAATGAGCCGTTCGGGGTCTTCGGAGGCGATGCGGACTACCGACATGGGCCATTTCACGATCCCTGCCTCCACGTCCTCGAAGCCGGGGAAAGTAAACGGCGTTTCCACCGGCGCTTTCTCCATGGGGAAGGTGTACCGTCCGCCCTGGAAATGGTCGTGGGCCAGGATGGAGCCGCCTACGATGGGCAGGTCGGCATTGGAGCCCACGAAGTAGTGGGGGAACTGCCGCACAAAATCCAGCAGCTTGCCAAAGCAGGCCCGGTCGATCTTCATGGGGACATGCTCTTTGTTCAGGCAGATGCAGTGCTCGTTGTAGTAGACGTAGGGGGAATACTGCAAAAACCAGGGGGAACCGTTGATGGTGATAGGCACCATGCGGTGGTTCTGCCGGGCGGGATGGTTTACCCGGCCGGCGTAGCCCTCGTTTTCCGCGCACAGCTGGCACCGGGGATAGGCGGAGGCGGGGAGGTTTTTCGCAGCGGCAATGGCCTTCGGGTCCTTCTCCGGCTTGGAGAGATTGATGGTGATGTCCAGCTCTCCATACTCCGTGGCCGCCTTCCACTGCATGTCCTTGGCGATGCGGTCCCGGCGGATATAGTTGGTGTCTTGGCTGAACCGGTAGTACCAGTCTGTGGCCTTTTGGGGGTCCTCCTGGTACAGATTTTGGAACGTCTCAATTACCTGCGCGGGCCGGGGGGTGAGGCGGCCCATGATCTCAGTGTCAAACAGATCCCGGTAGACCACGGAGCTCTCGGCCAGCACGCCCCGGGCATGGGCGTCGTCCAACAGCTCCTCCAGGACCGGGGCCAGCTCTACCTCGCCCCAGTCCTGGCCGGGGTCGGTGTAGCTGTCGATCTTCAGAACATCCAGGACTGTATTCACGGCCCAGTTCTTCTCACAGGGCTGGATCAGCCCGGTCCGCAGGGCATACGTGATCAGCTTTGAAACGGCGGCGTCGATCATGATCCTGCTCCTCCCTTCCCTATTCCGCTACCACACAGCCGCCCTGGGGGCGGATGTGGAGGATATGGCACTTGCCCTCGCCCAGCAGCGCCTCCATACCAGCTTTGAACCGGTCCAGCTTCTCATTGGGGACAAACGCCTGGATAGTCCCGGCGAAGCCTCCGCCGTGGACGCGGATCGCGCCGGTCCCCTCCAGCAGCTCCCGCCCCAGCTCCAGCGTCAGCGGGACCGCCTGCTGCCTGGTATTTGAGACGGACCAGGTGTTTTGCAGGCAGAGGCTGGAGGACAGCCCGGAGGCATTGACCAGGGACAGGAAGCGGGCAAAATCTCCGTCCTTCAGCGCCTGCGCCTCCTGCGCGGCTCTGCGGTCATCGCCATAGAAGTGGATGGCGCGGAGGACGGCCCGGTCGCCGCACTCCTCCCGCAGGGCGGGCAGTTCGCGGCGGAAGTCCGTCTCAGGCACGTCCCGGAGGACGGTTTTTCCAAAGTGCGCGGCGACGGCGCCCATCTCCTGGGTAATGGCGGCATAGTCGTCGGTGAGGTCGTCGTGGCTGGAGCAGGTATCCACAATGCAAAGGGTGTGGCCGCACCGGGAGAAGTCGAAATTCACCTGCTCCACAATGGGTTCCGCCGGGTCCTTGAAGTCGAGGAACACCGCGCCACCCACCGACGAGCCCATCTGATCCAGCAGACCGCAGGGCTTGCCGAAATAGACGTTCTCCGCGTACTGGCCAACCTTGGCGATGGTGACGGGGTCCAGCCTGCCGCCACAGCAGAAATAATTGAAAATATTGGCCACCAGCGTTTCATAGGCGGCGGAGGAGGATATCCCCGAGCCGGACAGCACAGTGGAGGTTGCGCAGGCATCGAAGCCGGACAGGGGATAGCCCAATTCTTCGATTTTCGCCGCCACACCCCGCACCAGGGCGGCGGAGGTGTTCTTCTCCTCCTCTTTTAGTGTCAGGTCGTCCAGATCAATCTCCAGGAGGGGATAGCCCTCGGAGTCGATGCGCACCACCCGTAGGCCGTTGGGGGCGGCACAGGCGAGCATATCCATGTCCACGCTGCCGCACAGCGCGCGTCCGTGCTGGTGGTCGGTGTGGTTGCCGCCGATCTCGGTGCGGCCGGGGCCGCTGAACAGGGCGGCGTTTCCGGCGGGGGCAAACTGCTCCCCCAGTTTCTGGGTCACACGGATGGCCCGCTCCCGCGCCGCCGGTGTGCCCTCCCGCCCGTACAGGGCGGACAGACGGTCATTGTAGCCCCCGGTTTCCAATGCTTGAAGAAGCTGCTGCAAAGTGCTCATACAAGGCCCCTCCTTTAGGGTTAGTTTTCCTGTTTCCTGCGTTATGAAAAATTGGTCACAACCATCTTGATCCATAAATTTCCAAGTCTATTGTATACGATTTTTTTGAGGGATGCAAGAAGATAGTTCGTAGCTGCCGCTACGCGGCGGCACCTGCTTAAATCTTATTTTAGATTCGCCCCTGCCGGGGCGGGGGACGAGGGCTAACTTTTCGCGCGCGCGAAAAGTTACAAAAGAGCGCTTAGGAAACTACGTTTCCTAAGAACCTTCCTGAATGACGGGGGAAATTGTTTTTTGCGCTCATCCTCCAGTCCGTCCGGCCTACCGGGGTGCGGGTGTGGTTTCTGCTGCGATGCGTCTATTTCAGGATGTCAAATTAGTCCCTACCGTATCACACGAGGGGAACTCCCCGGGGTGTGGGGTTGAAGATTTGTCCGCCTATCGCCAATCTGTGTAGGGGCGAGCAGTGCTCACCCGCTTCCAAAGGGCACATGCGTGCTATCGAGGATGTTTCCCTACATGGATTCATCTATTTTCAGGGAAATTTTATCTCCCCTTCTCCCAGCTCAGGACTGTCTCTTTCAGTCCTTCCAGATCCAGCACGCCGTAGGCGAAGCCCTTCTTTACCAACTCCGCTGGGAGGTATTCGTCATACTTGTCAAACAGGGGCAGCTCCTTGGGGTAGACCAGCTCCAGCGGCTCAATGGGCTTGCGGATCTCCTCCGACACCACCTGGAAGAATGTCTTCTCGTCCGCCTTCATGGCGAACTGGATATAGTAGGGCCGGGCGGAGTCCAGATTGCGCAGGCCCAGGCGGTCTTTGCATTTGATCTGCAAAAACCGCTCCAGGGCCAGGAATGCGTAGGTCCCCACCCAAGGCAGCAGGCACCACATATCGCCGCCCAGGTTGATCAGCGGCTTCTCCGCCGTGCCGGAGCGGCCAGCCGTGAGGCGGGCGTTTTCCAGACGGGCCACCGCGTTTTTCATCAGGTAGGGGTACTGTCTCTCCTCCCGGAGGACCTGCCGCATTCGCGCCAGGATCTTCGTGTGCAGGTCGCCGGGGCACAGGCCGAAGTAGGCTGGGATACTTCCCTTGACCTGTTCACAGTACACCAGATGCCGCTTGCGGTCTACGTCCAGCACCACCCAGACGTGGCCCGCGATGGCCAGCTTTTCGCCCACCGGGGGCGGCATGACGATGGTGCCCAGCTCCTGGGCTTCGCTGCGGACGGTGTACTCCTCATTTTCCTGGAACACGCCGTAGAAGCGGTAGGAGTTGACCACCCGCTCCCCGGCCAGGCCTACGATCAGTCCCCCCTGCTCCGTCCGCTGGATGTGGTCGGTCTCAACGAGGTAGCGCAGCAATACCTTATAGTCCTCCTGGGAAATCCGGTGGAAATAGTGCAGCCGCAGGACCCGGTCCGCCAGGGCGCGGGGCGACAGCTCGCCGCAGGATGCCAGGGTGGACATGGTCTGGTGGTACAGCAGGCTGAAAGGCAACCGGTCCAGCCGGGGCGGCTCCACCCAGCGCTCCTCCAGATAGAGCTGCACCAGGGCAATGCCTTGGATCAGCTTCCAGGGAATGGTGGCGGGCAGCATGGCACGGGCCTCCGGTTCGTCCTCCCGCATGACGAACCACATCTCCGGCGGCAGCTCCCGCCGCCCCGTGCGGCCCATGCGCTGCAAAAAGGAGGACACCGTCCAGGGGGCGTCGATCTGAAATGCCCGCTCCAGACGGCCGATATCGATCCCCAGTTCCAGGGTGGCGGTGGTGACGGTGGTCATGTACTGGGAGTCGTCCTTCATCACGCCCTCCGCCGTCTCCCGGTAGGAGGCGGACAGGTTGCCGTGGTGGATCAGGAAGCGGTCCCGCTCATGGGCGTACTCACAGTACTGCCGCAGGGTGGTGGTGACCGTCTCGCACTCCTCCCGTGAGTTGACAAAGACCAGGCACTTTTTGCCCCGGGTGTGCTCAAAGATATAGCCGAGGCCGGGGTCCGCGTTGACGGGCGCTTCGTCGGTTTTCTCCTCCAGCACCGGCAGGGCTTCAATATCCGTCCGGTCCTCGGCGGCCTGGACGTCCTTTACATAGAAATGCTCCATGCTCAGGCGCCATTTGGTGCCCTTGGCCTCGATTTTGGGGATGACGGTCCCCCGTCCGGTGCCCAGGGAGAGGAACTCCCCTGTGTGCTCTGGGTCGCCGATGGTGGCGGACAGGCCGATGCGCCGGGGATTCACGCCGGCCAGGCGGCTCAGCCGCTCGATCAGGCACAGCGTCTGCCCGCCCCGGTCGCCCCGCAGGAGGGAATGCACCTCGTCGATGACCACAAACCGTAGATCCCCAAAGAGCTGGGGGATGGCGGCGTGCTTGTGGAGCAGCATGGCCTCCAGGGATTCCGGGGTGATCTGGAGGATGCCGGAGGGATGCTTCATCAGCTTGCTCTTATGGCTCTGGGCCACGTCGCCATGCCAGTGCCAGACGGGGATGTCCGCCTCCTCGCACAGGTCGTTGAGACGGGAAAACTGGTCGTTGATCAGCGCTTTCAGCGGGCCGATGTAGATACAGCCCACGGAGGATGGCGGGTCCTCGGAAAACAGGGTGATAATGGGGAAAAACGCCGCCTCCGTCTTGCCGGAGGCGGTGGAGGCCGTCAGGAGCACATGGTCATCGGTGTTGAAAATAGCGTTGGCGGCGGCAACCTGGATGGCACGCAGATTTTCCCAGCCGTTGCGGTAGATGTAGTCCTGTACGAAGGGGGCGTAGCGGTCAAAGATACCCATAAAGAGTGCTCCTTATCAGACTTTATGCGTCAGCAGCTAATTTGGCGTATACATAGGTGTCTTTCCAGATTGGCTTTCCGTTTTCATCTTTCCAGAAATATACATTTTTCCTGAACTGGGCTTCACGCTGGAATCCTAATGCTTCCAGCAGTTTCCAGGAACGCTTGTTGCAGGGGTCGCATTCCGCGTATATCCTGTGGATACCATTTGAAAATGCCTGTTCAATCAGAGCTTTGCAGCTCTCCGCAGCGTAGCCATGCCCCCAATATTTCCGATTAAATACGTACCCGATTTCCTTTGCGTCAAATTCGCGGTTTCCCATATATACATTGCCGATCATTTTGTGGGTTTCTTTCAATTCCACGGCAATCATTTCATCGGTTCCAATACGCCATTCGAGATTTTCTTCTGTTTCGGGAAGGGTCATAGGTTTGTATGGCTCGTATTCTACGACCTCCGGGTCTGATAAATATTCAAACAGGTCTTCCAGGTCCGCTTTTTTGTACCTTCTCAAAATCAACCTCTCGGTTTCTGCTATGATCATTTTGTTTTCCATATCGCTTTCCTTAATAGATTTTTGATTTGTATCAATGCTTTGCTTCGTTCCGCCGCTTCTGCAAATCGTTTTTTATTTCTTCGTGCTGCTTACAGAAAAGCTCCGGTATTTCATCGAGGTCAAAGTATTGGAGATCAACCGTCTCAATATTATCACATTTCAACTGCCCGCCGGTCATTTCCAATTCGTAAACAATACATATGCTATGCACCTTATCCCCGTTAGGATATTCCATGTCGCCGTCCGTATAGATGCCGATCAAGCCTGACACCCTCACATCAAGCCCGGTTTCCTCTTTTAATTCTCTGATGGCTGCCATCTCGGGTGTTTCCCCTATTTCGATTCCCCCACCTGGAAATCCCCACTTTTTACTATCTCCACGACGTTGGAGCAAAACTTTTCCGTCCGCATCAAAAACACATCCGCCCGCGAAAACCAGAATGATTTTTTCGTGGCCTACTTTACTTCTTATCCAACTTACATAGTCTTTTGACTTCATACGGATCTTCTCTCCTTTCGTCTTTGCCTCTCTGTGCCAAAACAATTATAGCTCAAACCCCGCAAACTGCCGCAAAGTGGGCGCAGCGGTCAAAGATGCCCATCATGCGCTCCTTAATATACTAATGGACCTTATTTCTGATCCGCAGACTTGCTTCTACGTGCATGATCCAATGACGTGAAAATGGCATCTGAATCAGTCCTTGTATATCTTTATTGCACCAATAATCAATCAACCAAATTGCATTTTCATCATTGCTTACAACGTGCAGCGATTTTAAGTATTCTTTTCTTTCTTCGGGGATTTTCTTTTTCAAATCGAGATAAGGCAGGCTTTTGATGATCCTCTCAGTGCTTTCTTTTACTTCAAAAATATATGAATAAAGCTCCCTCAGATCAAGCTGCTTTGAAAAATCTGCGATCTGCTGTTTTTGAAGTTCATTTCCTGTTGTTATTATGGGGGAATTGATCCGTTCCTGATAATGTCCTGCAAAAAATACTTGCTCGTCTCCACTTATCAGGACATGCGCAACAATATCTTCGATACGAAAAATATGCCAGATCGAATAGGCTATTGTTTTGCTGTGGTAACCGTCTGCATTTATAAAGGGGATTGCATTAAATTCTGCTCTGCTCAATTCATCATAGAGTAATGTCAGGGTTTTCATCAACTGATTTCGCAGTTGAAATAAAGTATCAATCCCCTCTGCATAGGTATCGCTCTTTCTGATTTGTGCCTGCATTCTTTTGTTAAGTTCAGACCATTCTTTATTCATAATAATCCATCAAATGTAATTTGCCTCTCCGTACCAAAACAACTACAGCTCAATCGCCGTGAACTGCCGCAAGGGGGGGCGCAGGGGTCAGAAATATCCATGATACGCTCCCCTATGATCTCTTGATAAACTGGAAGCTCTATTCAAAAATAACCATATTATTCTGATCAAATGAAATTGCCTGTTTGTTGCCTAATTTTATACGTTCTTTCCTATCCAGTTCGTAATATCCCGGTTTTTCACGGATCTCATCAGCACAATGAACATCCAACATACATTTTAGTAGTCCCAAGTTATCGGGCATATTATTCGCAAAAATGATACTTCCCGCACTTACTCCAACTACAATTCCGTCAGCTGCTATAAAATCTGAAAGCCGGGTTCTGAATTTATTTTCATTTATCCGCTTCAGCAGATAGTCCGGACTTCCCCCACACAAATATACGACGTCAAAAGTATCGCGGATATTATTCTCCAGCTCATCATGCAAATCATATACAAATATATGTTCACGCCTTATGCCACATTTTACTAAATCATTTAGGCATTTTGGAAGTACATCAATTGCATCAGGCGAATTAGCGGCTGTAGGAATAAACATAGCCGCGATTTCAGAGGAGGATTTGGGTAACATATCAATGAATGCCTGTTCAATTGTTTTTGTTTCCAATCCACAAGAAGTGAGTAATACATTCATATATTTGCCTCTCAGAATTTCGATTTATCAATTTGCGTACAAATCAGCTACAGCTCAAACTCCGCGAACTGCTCGTCTGTGGACGCTTCCTGCACCGCGTTCTGGGCGTAAGTAAAATTCTCGCTGCCCAGCAGAACGCGGACCTTTACATCCGGGTTCTGGTACACGATATCCAGCACCTCGATAAAATCCCGGATGACCTCTCGGGGCGTGATGTGGCTGTCCGCGCCGATGCGGCCAAACTCGATCTCGATGAAGTCCACCATGTCCTGCTGGGTAACGATCTGGGGGTACTCATACAACCCCGCGTGGATGTCCGCCAGCTTCTCCACCAGGATCAGCATCTCCTCCAGCGTCAGCGGCTGGAGCCGGATCACCGGGGAGAGCAGATCCTTGTGCTCTCCGGAAAAGCGTCCCTCCGCCAGCCGGGAGCGCAGCGCCTCGTAGCTGTAGACACCCCGGCGGGGGTCCTCCATGCACTGGGGCGTGCCGCAGAGGATGATCCCCAGGTGCTGGGCCTTGCCCTGCATGGTATCGTTGTACATGGTCAGGATTTTTTCGTAATTGTACTGTCGGGTGATGGCGTTAGGGATTTTATAGATGTTCACCAGCTCGTCAATGAGGATGAGCATCCCGGCGTAGTTGGCCTGCTTCAAAAAGCAGGCGAAGATTTTTAAGTATTCGTACCAGTCGTCATCGGTGATGACGATATTGACCCCCAGCTCCTGCCGGGCCTCGGTCTTGGTGGCGTACTCCCCACGGAACCATTTGAGCACCTTGGCCTTTGTCTCGTCGTCGCCGGAGACATGGGCGCGGTAGTAGAGCGTCAGCAGCCGGGCAAAATCGAAGCCGTGGACCATCTCATTCAGGGAACCGATCACGGCGGAGATCTGCTTTTCCACCAGCGGGGCAAGCTGTGGGTCGGTGATCCCCAGACCGGAGGAGGCCATGGCATCCTGCTGCACGCCGCTGATCCACCGGTCCAGGATCAGGGACAGCGCGCCGCCCTCCGGCTTGGTCTTGGTGGACATATTGCGGATCAATTCCTTGTAGGTGGCAAGGCCCTGGCCCCTGGTGCCCTGGAGCCGCCGCTCCGGGGAGAGGTCCGCATCCACCACGACAAAGTTTTTTGCCATCACGTAGTTGCGGATGGTTTGCAGCAGGAAACTCTTGCCGCTGCCGTATTTGCCCACGATGAAGCGGAAGGATGCCCCGCCGTCGGCGATGATGTCCACATCGTGCAGGAGGGCGTCGATCTCAGCTTTCCGGCCCACGGTAACGTAGGGCAGCCCCACCCGGGGCACTACGCCGCCTTTCAGGGAGTTCATCAGGGTTTGGGCAATTCGTCTGGGGATCTTCATGGGTGTACCATCTCTTTCAAATCGTCTATATAGTCTTCGATCAGCTGGGGCGTATCATCCAGCACGGAATCCAGGAATGTGTCGTACAGCTTTTCGTTGATGCCGTCCACCAGCACGGACAACATGTATCCTTCCGCCTGCACCCAGCCGGTGTCTTCGCCGTACAGCAGGCATTGCAGCAGGCGGTATTCCTCGCGGTTCAGCGGGGTGTTCTCCGGACTGTCCGGCTCCTCCGGGGGGGCGGGCTGTACCGGTTCACATGCCTGGGGAACGGGCGGTTCGTCCATCTCCTCCTCTACGATCAGCTTTTCCCGGGTAATGGCCGCGTCCTGCCGGATTCTGGTCAGCTGGGCGTAGTTGATGGTGATCTTTTTCTCCTCTGCGGCCTTCTTTTCCGCGAGGAGCGCCTGGGTCTCCTCCTCGATGATCTGGAGAATCCACTTGGTATCCAGCTTCGCCTTGATCGGGTGGCGGTAGTCAAACGCCTGCCGCATCACGGAGTCAATGGTTTTCAGCACATCCTTCAGCTTCTTGTCGGAGCCCGCGGGACCCACCCGCTTCCAGACGGACCAGACGCCGTTCTCGCAGCGGCAGATACACTGTCCGTCCACGATGTACTCATAGTTCCGGATTTTCAGCGGGTCGCAAAAGACGGCGGAGTTGAAGGGGTGCGCCTGATACCGACCGCAGCCGCCAAAATACTGCTCCACCATGGTTTTCTTGCACCGGGCGGCATAGTGGGCCGACATACGCCGCAGCACCCGGGCGATCACGGCATCCATGTCCTCCCGATAGTCCGCGTAGAATCTGGAGTGATCCAGGCAGTTGGGGGCCAGCTGGTTCACCGCCTCGATGACCGCGGCCGCATCCTGCTCCTGGATATGCTCCAGCACGGCGATGCTCCGGTCGCGGGTCACCTGGGAGGAGCCGGACAGGAGCTCCGGGTCCAGCCCGTAGTAGATCACGTAATCTACCAGCCACTGTTTCAGGTAGGGCAGAATGCCGTCGTCAATCTGACCGTAGACGTCCCGGAAGCTCTCCAATTTACGGTATCCGTCCATAGGGTCCTCGACGCCGATCTGGTTGATCAGCTCGTAGATATAGAGGAAGGCAAAGGAGCGGGACGTCTGGCAGACCTCTCCCCTGCGCAGCTTTGTCCGCCAGGTGAAGTAGCCCCGCAGCTCCTGATCTGACAGGGACTGGTAGGTAGGATAGTAGCACTTGACGCTGCCGCGGTAGTCATAGTCGTCTTCGTAATTTACCAACAGCCTTGCCTGCTTCATAAAGACAGATTCCCGGGATTGCCACTGCTGCCAGGTCCCGTTCTCCAGGGAGCGGGCGGTGCGGAGCATCGCGGGGATGCGCTCGGGTTTCCGGACAGGTCTGGGACGGATGTCCTCGTCCGTGAAGACTGTGCTGCGAAACCACTCTGCGGCGGCTTTCATGCTCTTGGCGTCCGTAAGGCCCGCCTCCTTTCGTTCAAATGTTCGGTATTATTATATAGTATAACCAGCAAACAGTCAAGCGGCCATAGGCGGAAAGACAGGGAAATCAATTTTCGGACAAAACCTGCCGTGTAGGGGCCGATGTCCTCATCGGCCCGTCCTGCCAGGACTGCGAATCTGCCCTTAAAACGGCCCGATGAGGACATCGGGCCCTACAGAATTTTGCGTTTCTATGAAAAATTGATTTCCCTGGACAGAAAGATCGATCCGATATTCGCTCTATTACAGCGCCTGCCGTGCATGTAAGATCCACTTGGAGCGGTCCCTGGGGTCAATGCCCCGGCGTTTGGCGGTCTTTCCCAGCTCGATGGGGCAGGGCTCGTAGCCGGAAAAGCGGCTGCTGAGCACTCCTCTGCCGCCGGTGAGGATACCGAAATCTACCGGATAGGTCAGCGACTCCGACACCGGCACCCTGGCTTCCATGACCGCGCTGTCCTTGTGGATGACCGGGGAATCAAAACTCCCCCGCATGGCGATCACGTCCCGGATCAGCCGCCCCACGTGCTCCTCCCCGGCGGAGAAGCGCATGGTCACCATGGGCTCCAGCAGGGTGCAGCCGGTGTTTTCCAGGCCGTTCATCAGGGCCATGGGGGTGGCGGTGATGAAATCCAGGGGGTGGGTATGGATCAGGTGGTGGCTCCCGCCGGTGAGGGTGATCTTCAAATCTGTGACCTCCCAGCCGTAGAGGCCCTGCTTCAGCGCCTCCGGCAGAGCCTGGGCGATGTGGGCCTGATACCGGGAGAGGATCACCCGGTCCCCCACCGCCGATTCAAACCGGAATCCGGCGCCCCGCTCCAACGGTTCAATGGCAAACTCAATGCAGGCCCAGCAGGGCTTGGGCCAGGTGTAATTCTCAATTCCCATCCCCGGTTTGGCCGGGGTCTCCTTGTAGATCACCGAGGGGCTGGCAAAGCTGGCCTCCAATCCGAAGCGGTCCCGGAGGAATGCCTCGATCACCTCCAGCTGGATCATTCCGGTGATCTTGATATACAGCTCCCGCTCCTCCTTCTCCCACTCCATGTCCAGCAGCGGGTCCTCCTCCGCCAGTTCCCGGATGGCGGCTACCAGCTCCGTCATCTGCTCCGGCGCTTTGGGGAACACCTGCACCTTCAGCAGCGGCACGGCCAGGGTGACGGCACGGGAGAGGGGCTCGTCTCCGATGATATCGCCGGTCCGAGCGTTGGACAGGCCGTACAGCGCGCCGATGTCCCCGGCGGTGAGCCTGCCCATGTCGGTGTACCGGTTGGCCAGCACCCGGCGGATCTGGGTCACCTTCTCCACCGGCTCCTGGCCCTGCAGGGGCACCGGGTCCCGGTTGGAGATGGTCCCGGAGAACAGCCGCACATGGGCCGCCTTGCCCATGGCTTTGTCGTGCTCCACCCGGTAGACCACGCCGGAGAGAGGTCCGTCCTCCCGCCGGGAGGCTTTGGGCAGCCACTGGACGCCGTCCAGCACCTCCCCGACTCCCACGCCCAGGGCCGCCGCTCCCAGGTACACCGGGAACGCCTTGCAGGCGGCAATCTGCTCCTTCAGCACCCGCCGCAGCACCGGCGCGGGAACAGGGCGGTCCTCCAGAAAGCAGGTCTCCGCTTCGGGGTCGTTCTCGGCGGCGAGCTCCGTGAGAAAGTCCCCCAGCGGCCCCTCCGTCAACTCCAGGGGGAACACGCGGCAAGCGCGGTCCTGGGCGTTCTCCCAGCGCTCCATCACCGCAAGATCCGGTGAGAAGCGGGCGGCGAGGTCACCCAACAGCTCCTGGGGCTCCGCCCCGATCCGGTCTATTTTGTTGATAAACAGCAGCGTGGGGATCTCCAGCTTCCGCAGGGCATCCCACAGGGCCTCCGTCTGCCCCTGGATCCCCTCCGCCGCCGAGACTACCAGCACGGCGGCGTCCAGCACCGACAGGCTCCTCTGCACCTCTCCGGCAAAATCCACATGGCCGGGGGTGTCGATGAGATTGATTTGGCAGTCCTTCCAGAACAGCCGGGTAGAAGACGCCTTTACCGAAATGCCCCGCTGCCGCTCGATGTCCAGCCAGTCGGTCTGTGTATTCTGCCGGTCCACGCTGCCCAGGGTCCTGAGCTCTCCGGCGGCATAGAGCATCTGCTCCGTCAGCGTGGTCTTTCCCGCGTCCGCGTGGGCTACGATCCCGATGTTGATGATGTCCCCCAATGCGCTCCCTCCTTCATTCAGCTCTCTGGCTGGCCTTTTTCCTGCTCTCCGGGGCTCTTTTTCTTTTGTTCTTTATGCCAGTCCGGCCAGATCTGGAGCAGTTTCCCCCTGCGCTTCGCCAGCCGTGCCACGATATGGGCAAAATCCCTGGGGTCCAGATTCCACATAAAACCGTCCACATAGAGCGCCGGCTCCTTGAAAACGCAGTCGCATTGCAGCACGAGCTCCTCCCCGACCTCCGCGCTGTCCATGTCCTCCAGGTACAGGCGGCAGATGGCCGCGACGCGGTTCGCTTCCTCCCCCGGCTCTCTGTCGATCACCCAAAATCTGCCATCCGGGCAGTCCTCCAGGACAAAGCCAGCCCTGAGCATCTTATCCATTGTCAACCGCTTCGCCATTTCCATCCGCTCCATGAATCAAGCATTCCAGGTGTTGGTCTGTTCATCATAGAACACCGGTCCCCATTTGTCAAGGAAGGCGGGTGGCAAAAACACGCCCGTCTCATAAAAATCAAAATGCCGGTTGTAGGTGGAGGGAAACGGGCCGGTGAGGACACCGGCCCCTACAAAATCAATGTCGGTGTAGGGGCCGATGTCCTCATCGGCCCATT
>JAAVHD010000088.1 GCA_014799915.1 Oscillibacter sp. | reverse complement strand
CATTGCAAGCTGCTCGTAAGTGACAAATCAGCAGAGACAAGTCCGGTGTTTACCAGGACAGACAAATATTTTTTCGCTGTGCTTACTGTTACATGAGTACCTCTTGCAACATCATCTCGAGAAACCGTAGCTGCCGAATGATTGGAGTTACAATAGCAGAGATAAGAAAAAATCATGAACGCAATTGGCTTGAGTCTGTGATCCCATATTTTGTTGGGAATGGCAAACCGGTACCGTTTTGAATCCCGCATGGGCATGCCAATGAGTACGCCATATTTTCTCATGAAGTTTTACCCCCAGCGGTATTTTCCTCTACCCACTGAATGAATTTTTCTTTGGGAACTACTATTCGATTTCCGATTTTCAGGACAGGAAAGTCAGGTTCATGCATCAACTCATAACTGCTGGACGGTGACACGCCCAGCACCTTTGCCACCATTGCTGCGTTGAGAAAGAGCGGCAGTTCGTCATAACTTTTGTACTCAGATAATTTCATTTGGATTCCTTTCATTGCATTTTTGTTGGCCACGCACCGTACACCTTCCTGCCCCAGAATCTCACTGCGGCTTTTTCACCCTGTTGGCACGCTCACCTCGTTCGAGGGTTCTGGCGCTGCTTCACCCGGAGAGTATCTACTCCAATGGTGGGTATTCAGTTGTCGAGGTGCAAATTGTTGTTGACTATTCCGGAAAATGTGGTATAGTCTATTTGAATAACATCATGGTAACATACCGCAAAAGAATTGTCAATAGATTTTATATAAAAATAGTCTACCATGGAGGAGGATATCTCATGAGCTTTCCCCGACTGACTTTTCCGTTGACCGTAGATTTTTGTAGCGCTGGATATTGGATTGGAGATCAGGGACCATTCAAGTATGGCGCTGCGGTGACAGCGTTCTTTACTGACGGTGATATCGCAGAAGTTCCCAATGATGGCATTCCGCTGTTGCGGGAACTGGAGCGACAGCTTCAGACCTTTGGCAATCCTCTCAATCCCTATGTGAGAGAACAGGAAGCGGATATAGAGCTGCTCCTTTGGCCGGAGAAAATGGCGGTCAACTGTTCTATGTGTTTTGCTTTTCATTCGATTGCGGATGGTGCAATGGTTATGGCGGAGCGGTATGTATTTTCTTCTCTGCGTGATTTTCTCTATGTAGAGTTGGGGAAATCCATCGCACATGGAAACGCGCCCAGACAGTGTCGACTGTGTGGACGATGGTTCCTCCATGAGCAGGGAGACCGGATGATGTACTGTGAGCGCACTGCTCCAGGCGAAGAGAGTAAGACCTGCCGGGAAGCGGGAGCACGAGCGGTTTTTGAGAAGAAGATCCAGGACGAGGCAGCTTGGAAGCTATATAAGCGAGCATACAAAAAATATTACGCTCGCTATATGAAAGGGAACATGACCGAGGACGAGTTCAAGACTTGGGGCGCACATGCCGCAGCCCAAAGGGATACAGTACGTTTGCGGCTGGAGGGGACGAGAGATCCGGAGAAGCAGGCCGAGCTGATTCAGCGGCTTAAGGAAGAGCTGAACAAATTGTAGAAATGATCCGGAATGTAGAGGTTGTTATCTTTGTAGACACAGGTGCAGATCAGACCTATGGGAAGGAGGACGGCAAAATGGAGCGCTGTCCATGGTGCTTGGGGAATGAAAAGATGATCCGCTACCACGATGAGGAATGGGGTGTGCCGGTACATGATGACAGGAAACAATTTGAATTTCTGATGATGGAGGTCATGCAGTGCGGCCTGAACTGGAATATGATGATTCAGAAGCGGGAGATTTTTCGAGCCTGCTTTGATGACTTTGATTTTGACAAAGTGGCTGTCTATGGCGAGGCAGATATTGAACGCATTATGGGGACGGATGGGATGATCCGGTCCCGGAGAAAAATCGAGGCAGTCATTCACAATGCGCAATGCTTTCAGAAGATACGGGCTGAATTTGGTTCATTCAGCGAGTACATCTGGGGATTTACCAGAGGAAAGACTTACCTTTATATGGGCCATCAGAAGGGCAGCATTCCAGCCAGGAATGGTCTGTCTGACCGGATCAGTGCTGACCTGAAAAAACGGAGGCTGAAATATATGGGGTCTGTCACGGTCTATTCTCATCTGCAAGCCTGTGGGATCATAAATGACCATTGGGAAGGATGTTTTCGATATAAGGAACTGATCTCTTGTACCAACAGCATACGGAAACGGAGGGAACAAGAGGATTGATTGAACGAGCCAGACCAAAATCCTACTTGACAAATGATTCCCGATGTGGTAGTGTCTGACTAAAGTCAATATTGGTAAGTCTAGCCGCAGTTACGTTGATGTAACAAGTGGAATGGGGTGAGAGGCCCCGCGAGTCGGTCACTGTGATGCCTGTCCTGATGGGATACGGATAAGTCAGATACACCGCGGTCTGGACAGCACTCTGCCGGAACCGGACTGCGTTTTTTCCGGCCTCGCCATGTTCTGATGGTGGGGCCGCTTACGTCCTGTGCTTTCGGCGCGGGGCGTTTTTTCGTCCCGATGATTCCGTGTTTCCTCCGGCGTGGGTGGGGCCGCGCCGGGAAAACAATATCTCCCTTCTATATAAAATCGGCTCTATGATCCAAAAGGCCGCCCGGGTTTCAAGACCGCCTGGGCGGCTTTTTGGCAAAACTATCCCTTAATGATAGGATTTCTTATAAAATCGGAAACGGAGAGACCAAGAGGCTTGATTGGACAAGTCTGACCAAAATGCCACTTGAATATAAGACATGGGTAGAAATTGAAGAGCGGTAATATCGAGAATATGGCCGGTCATGAAAAACGGGTCAGAGACATATCTCTGGCCCGCTTTTCCGTATTGGCAAAAATCGATTTTGGATGCGGAACCGGGAGTCCTCCTGCCAGAGGTATGACAAAATTAGATCACAAAATCATCCACAACGGATGCCCCCAATTTCCACATTTTCACTTTCCCATTTTTACTGACCGTGTAATGGCATTCGCTTTCTGTAGGGTAAACATGTGAAGTAAAGACCGCTTCCCCATTATTGACAAAGAATTCAACAGAACTTCTATCGATGAATATTCTTAGGCTGCTTAGCTGTTGATCCAGCGGGATATCAAGTATTTCGCCGATCTGTTCATTAAACCGCCTGTCAAGCCCGGTACGGTCCACGGTGCAGATCTGTTCGTCTGCATTGTAGTGCAGGTGCATTCCTCCGGTGCCATCTTCTTTTGTGAATAAGTTCAGATCAAAATCGCCCTTTTCAACATGCACTTCTAATTCTCCGGCAGCAGGAAGCGTACCGTTTGGAACAAGCTCTTGGGTGCGAAGTTTTTCTATGCCTGAAACCGGTGTCTGGAGCAGCTGTCCATCCTTCACGCGCAGTTCCCGGGGCAGAGTCATGCTTCCTTCCCAGTCCTCCTCTTCAGTGGGGTAATGGTTGTCAGGAAGGCCGATCCATGCAATAAGAACATTTCTGTCCGAAGTATCCGCATTAGCTGCCAACTGCGCAGCATAGAAATCGAATCCGAAATCCAAATGACGGTAACAACTATCCGGAGTAAAAGTCAGGGTATCGTAGTCCATACTGCCGATAAGGTATACATTATGATTGGTACTTTCAGAACGTCCCGGCAATTTCGTATACTGCGGAGAAAAAATCAGCACATCTTTTCCATCAATCCGTTCTATACAGGGACATTCCCACATACCACCAAACTGTTCATATCCGGGGACCGCAAGCCTCCCTGCAAAAGTCCAGCCGTTCAGGGGCTCTTTCGATTCATAAACCAGAACACAGCCCCGTTTATCCAGCGTCTGCGCACCAATAAAGATGTAATAGGTATCACGCTCAGCATTATAAAATGCTTTGGGATCTCGCTGATGTTCGCTGTGGTCAGGCCTCGGCCCGAACAGCGGCTCCGGAAGTTTGGCCGGTACTCCATCCGACAGTTTGGCGGCGCAGGTCCAGGGAGTCCGTATCCAGTTTTCGTCTCGGTGATTGCCGGTATAGTAAAGGTACAATTCGTTCCCAATTGGAAGAGCAGAACCGGAGTGCGTTCCCTTATTATCGTAAATGGTATCCGGTTTCAATCCGATGCCCTCATTCTTCCAGCTGACCAGATCTTCGGAGGTTACATGATACCAGTATTTCAGTCCGTGAACAGCACCCCAGGGACACCATTGATAAAACAGATGCCATTTCCCCTGGTGAAAAGCAAAACCGTTTGGGTCGCTGGATAAACCGGTTACAGGCTGGATGTGATAGATCTGCCGGTAAGCAGACTTACAGATGTGTTCATAAATATCCCTTACATCCTCTGAACTTTTTAATACTCTGTAACGCTCGTCTTGTGTCCACTCTTTCATCATGCACCCCAATTAGGATTTCAGCATTTCCAGTGTACAGGTCTTGGCAATAGACTTGCGGATCGCCGCCCGCAGGGGCAGAACAGAGGCAGGCGAAACGGACAGCTCATCAATACCGATAGCCAGGAATGTCTCCAGCAGGGTCAGATCGGCGCCAAGCTCACCACAGATGCCAATCCAGATGCCCGCTTTATGGGCGGCGTCAGCGGCCAGTTTCAGGGCACGCAGCACGGCGGGGTGGTGGGGATCAAAGAACTTGCCCAGGTCATTTGCCTGACGGTCACAGGCCAGGGTGTACTGGGTCAGGTCATTGGTGCCTACGGAGAAGAAATCCACCTCACGGGCCAGCTCCTCCGCTACCAGGACGGAGGCGGGCGTCTCGATCATAATGCCAAGCTCAGTATCCTTGCGGAAGGGGATACCTTCGGCTTCCAGTTCCGCCATTACCTTCTGGCAGGCCCGCTTGCACTCCTTCACTTCCCAGACCGAAGTAATCATCGGGAACATGATAGCTATCTTGCCATAAGCGGAAGCTCGGTACAGCGCCCGCAGTTGGGTACGGAAAACCTCGGGACGGTTCAGGCAGATCCGGATAGCCCGGACGCCCAAGGCAGGGTTCTCTTCTTTATGCATCTCAAAATAGTCCACCTGTTTGTCAGCGCCGATATCCAAGGTGCGGATGACCACCCGCTTGCCGTTCATGGCGGCGGCAACATCTTTATACGCCTTGAACTGCTCCTCTTCGGAGGGATAGTCGTCCGCCGCCAGGTACAAAAACTCGGAACGAAACAGGCCGATGCCCTGGCCGTCGTTGGACTGGACTGCGGCCACATCTTCAGGGGAACCGATGTTGCAGTAGACCATCATCTCTCGGCCATCCAGGGTGACGTCCTCCTGGCCCTTCATGGTTTCCATCAGTTCTTTCATCTTCTGCTGTTCTTCCTGCTTTGTCTGGAAAGAGGCCAACGTGATATCGTCAGGCTCAATGGCTGCCTGACCAGTCTCGCCGTCGATGTAGACTTTCCGGCCAGTGTACTCCGCTTTCAGGGCTTCCCCCAAACCGCAGATAGCGGGGATGCCCATGGTGCGGGCCAGAATGGCGGTGTGGCCGTTTCCGGAGCCGCCCTGGGTGATGAAGCCCAGGATCTTGCTTTTATCCAGTTGGAGGGTTTCGGAAGGGGCCAGGTCGTCCGCAGCCAGAATGACGGGCGCCTCGGAGTCGATGCCGCCCTCGGTGATGCCCATCAGGTTGTTGAGGATACGCCGGGTGACGTCCTTAATGTCGGCGGCGCGGCCCTGCATATAGGGATCGTCCATGGCGGCCAGCATGGCGGCAAATTCCTCACCGGCGATCTCTACGGCTTTTTCAGCTGTGCAGTGCTTTTCCTCCAGGGCATTCATCATGCACTCCACATAGTCCTCGTCCTCCACGAACATAGCGTGCGTCTCGAAGAGAATAGCGGTTTCGTCACCAGCATCTTCCCGCGCCTTGTCTGCCAAGGTATTGAGCTGATCGACGGACTTTTTCTGGGCGGCAGCAATGCGCTGTTTTTCCGCCTCAATGTCAGCGGCGGGGGCGTCAGAGATAGTGGTGTCAGGACGCTGGAAGAAATAGATAGGGCCATTGGCTACACCTTTGGAGACGCCTTTTCCCTGCATTAAGATCATGATAGTTTCCTCCTCTTACTCCTATTATCTTTCACTATGAAGCAGGGGCGCCCGCTGCAAGGCAGACGCCCCTGAACGGCGTTTTACAGATTCTCCTCGAAAAACTTCTGCATAGCGGCGATGGCCTCATCCTCGGCAGGACCCTCGGCGGCTACGGTGATCGTATTGCCCTGCTTGACGCCCAGGCCCATCAGCTTCATCAGCTGGGAGGCTTTGACGGTATTGCCATCCTTGGTGACGGTCACGACAGTGTCGCTGAAGCCCTTGGCGGTCTTAGCCAGCAGTCCGGCGGGACGGGCGTGGATGCCCAGAGGATCGGTAATGGTGTAAGTAAATTCTTTCATGATGATGGTTCCTTTCATTATAAATTTATTTTAAAGTTGCTTCTAACTGGAGATTACTTGACCTGGATAACCTGATCCAAAGTCTTGCAGGCACCGGTCTGAATGGTCAGATTTTCATAGTCGTCAGAATTGGTCACCAGCACAACCACCACATCGGGGTGTCCGGCAGCGGCAATTTTAGCCCGGTCAAAGATAATCAGCTGCTCCCCGGCCTTCACCTGCTGGCCCTCCTGGACAAGGCACTGGAAGCCGTCGCCGTTCATCGCCACAGTGTCCACGCCGACGTGGATGAGCAGTTCCATACCGTCAGGGGATGCGACGCCAACCGCGTGGTGCGTATCGGTAACGGAGGAAATCTCGCCGTCAAAGGGGCATACTACAACGTCTTCGCTGGGCTGGATGCCCACGCCCTGGCCCAGAACGCCAGCGGCGAAGGTATCATCGGGGATCTCCTCGGAAGGAATCACAGTGCCGGAAACAGGGGCGTACACTGCGCCGGGCTGGCAGTCGATAGCTGGGAGAGAGGAAGCCTTGGGCGTCTCGCTGGCCTTGGCAGCTTCAGGGACATCCTCTTTCCAGACGATCCAAGTCAGGACAAAGGCAACTCCGCCGGAGATGACCAACAGAATGGCGTAGGGGAGAATCTTGGAACTGTCCACAATAAGGAAGCCGGGGATGCCGGTAACGCCATAAGCGTTGGCGCCGATGCCCATGAAAGCTCCGAACATAGCGCCGATGGCCCCGCCAATCATGCCGCAGATCAGTGGCTTCATCATCCGCAGGTTGACACCGAAGATGGCGGGCTCGGTGATACCCAAAGCGGCGGACAGGGCGGAGGGGATGGCGATCGTCTTGGTCTTGGCGTTCTTGCTCTTCAGGGCTACGGCCAAGCAAGCGCCGCACTGAGCGAAGTTGGCAGCGGAAGCGATGGGCATCCAGATGTTCATGCCGCCTTCCCCGGCCAGCAGACCAGCCTCGATAATGTTGTACATATGATGCAGGCCGCATACCACGGTGAGGGGATAGATCGCGCCCATGAGCAGGGAGCCGACACCGAAGCCTACGGTAATGAGCCACTGGGCGAAGTTCAGTACATAGGTCTCAGCGGTGGAGAAGATGGGCCCGATGATCGTAAAGGTGAGGAATACGGTAGTGAGCACCGTCACCAGGGGCGTAACGAACAGATCGATCGTCTCAGGCACGGCCTTATGAAGCCGCTTTTCCAGCTGGCACATGAGCCATACGGCGATGATAACCGGGATGACGTGGCCCTGGTAGCCCACCTGCTGCACATTGAAGAAAAGCAGATGCCAAGTGGGGATGGCCCCCTCGTAGCCGGCCACCGACCATGCGTTGATCAGGCCGGAATGGATCATGCACAGGCCGATGACGCCGCCCAGAAAGATATTGCCGCCAAAGACCCGAGCCGCGCTGATGGCGATCAGAACGGGCAGATAAGCGAAAGCAGTGGCGGAGACCAGGTCCAGGAACCCATACCAGTCGGAACCGGCGAAGGATGGGATGGCGTGACCCAAAGCCTCCACCAGGCCCATCATCAAGCCGGAGGCCACGATGGCGGGCAGAATAGGGACAAACACATCGCCCATTGCCTTAACCATCCGCTGGGGCAGGGGCTGAGCGGCGGCGGCAGCAGCCTTGACCTCGTCCTTGGTAGCGGCGGTCATGCCGGTAACAGCCAGGAACTCGTCATATACCTTGTTGACCACGCCGGTACCAAGGATCAGTTGCAGCTGGCCGTTGGAACTGAAAACGCCTTTCACGCCGTCCACATTCTCCAGGGCCTTCATGTCGATTTTGCTGTTGTCCACCGTCACCAGACGAAGCCGGGTGGCGCAGTGGGCCGCGCTGACCAGGTTCTCCCGCCCGCCGAGATGACTGAATATCTCCTGGGCGCATTTTTTGTAATCCAATGCCATAAATCGTTCCTCCTCTTATTTTCGTTGAACACATGAAATCAATTTCATATCCTGGTTATGATTATAAGTCGAAAGAACATATTTGTAAATTGGCATTAAATCCAAACTTTGGTCCCGCGCTTTGTGTAAAACGATGAAATCAATTTCATATCAGACCATGTTGGGCAAAGGCTTTGTAAAGCCCGTCCTCGCCCACCGCCGGGCACACCTCACCGGCGATTTTTTTCAGTTCCTCGCTGCCGTTGGCCATGCAGATACCCAGACCGGCTGTCTGGATCATCTCCAGGTCGTTCATGCTGTCGCCAAAGGCGATCGTGTCCTGAATGGGAATATCCAGATGCTGGCACAGCCGCTTGACGGCCAGCCCCTTGTTGAAGGCCTTGTTGATCAGCTCGCCGTTGATGGCGCCAAACTGGTCCGCGCCCTGGATGCAGAAGTCGAACTCGTCCCCCAATACCCGCATAGGTTCCCGCAGGCCGGCTGCGCTGGGAGACACGAAGCCTATCTTGTAAACCGGCATCCCCTGGTATTCCACCATGGGGCGGATGCCCAGGTCGTTTTCCAGCTGCTCCCGCCAGCGCAGCAGCTCGCTGTTTCCTCCGGAGGATTCCCGAAGAAAATCCTTAAAGCCCTCGTCGGTGTAACTGCCCTCTTTGCATTCCACTGTGCGGAAAATGCCGCTTTCCTGAAACACACGCATGGCCTTGTCCCGCTGCGGCTGGGTCATGGGACAGTCGTAAACTACCTGGCCGCCGTACTCGATGTAGCCTCCTGCGCTGGCCACAAAGCCGTCAAAGCCATATTTCAGCAGCGGGGACAGCATCCCGCGGTTACGCCCCGAGCAGAGAAAGACCTTATGGCCGTTGGCCCGGGCCTGACAGACCGCCGTCACGGCGGAAGCAGGCGGGTCGTTTTTGCCCGGCTCAGTGAGAGTTCCGTCGATGTCCAGAAAGAGCAGTTTTTTCTCCATAGCAGCCTCCTGTAATTCATTGTTTTTATTAAAAGATGAAATCAATTTCATATCGTATCATATCAAAAAGGGAAGCGATATGCAAGAAGAATTGCCCCAGCGTTTCATCTAAATATTTTTTGCAAATTTTGTGCAGTATGCCAATCCAAAATGCGGCTTCTTATGGTATAATGGAATTGATTTCAATCTGTCGGGAGGTATACGATGAATATCTCAGAAATTGCTAAGCTGGCAGGGGTGTCCCCCTCCGCTGTGTCGCGCTACCTCAACAACGGATATCTGTCTGTGGAGAAAAAAGAGGCCATTCGCAAGGTGATCCAGGAAACGGGATACCGCCCTTTGGTGCAGGCCCAGATCCTGCGTACCCGGAAGACCAGGACGGTAGGCGTGATCCTGCCCAAAATCGACTCCTTTTCCATCAGCAACGTCGTGGCAGGCATCGATGCTGTCCTGGAAAAAAAGGGCTTCCAGATTCTGCTGGCTGACACCCACAATCTTTCCGACAAAGAACTGGACTATCTGGACACCTTCGACGATCAGCGGGTGGACGGGATCATCCTGATTGGCACGGTATTTACGCCTAAGCATATCGCCGCACTGAAGAAAAGCCGGGTGCCGGTGGTTGTGGTGGGCCAGCAGCTGGCAGGGGTATCCTGCGTCTATCACGATGACTACCACGCCTTCTATGATATGACCAAACTGGTGCTGGACAAAGGTTGCCGCCGGTTGGGCTATATAGGCGCATTGCCCCAGGACAGGGCCGTGGGCCAGGAGCGCAGCCGCGCTTACTGCGACGCACTGCTGGACGCGGGTATGGAGGATCAGGGGACGCATATGGTAACAGCGGACTTTACCATAGCATCAGGACGGAAAAAAGCGCAGGAGCTATTGGAGCGGTTCGGTCCGTTGGACGCTATGATTTGTGCCACCGACACCATGGCGGTGGGGGCGCTTCAATATCTGAAAAGCCAAGGTATCCGGGTGCCGGAGGATATCCGCCTTACCGGGCAGGGTGGGGCCGACCTGTGCGAAGTGACTTCCCCCACGATCACCACCATCCGCTATTTTTATGAGGACTGCGGCGCTAATGCGGCGGCTTTGCTTCTGGACCGGTTGGAAAATCCGGAAACGCCGGACAAAGAAATCAAGCTGGGGTATACGATTGTGGAGAACGAGTCCACAAAGTAGGCCTGTATTCACAGGCGGCAGACTTATGCCTGTTCGGAAAACGGGAGGAATTCGGAACAATTTGAAATGACGACAGGAGGTACCCATGACAGAACGGGAAAAAGCGACGCTCGGTTATCTGTATGACGCAAACTACGATGCCCAGCTGCTGGAAGAGCGCAGACACTGTAAAGATTTATGCCATGAATTCAATCTTTGCAAACCATCGGATGTCAGCAGGCAGGAAAAGATCCTGAGGGAGCTGCTGGGGCAGACCAAGCGGACATTTACGATCACCGCCCCCTTTTGGTGCGATTACGGCTACAACATCTCAATAGGGGAAAATTTCTACTCAAACCACAACTGTCTGATTCTGGACGGAGCCAAGGTGACCTTTGGGGACAACGTATTTGTTGCGCCGAATTGCTGCTTTTCTACGGCGGGCCACCCTCTGGATACAGAGCAACGGAACCAAGGTCTGGAGATCGCCTTGCCCATCACGGTGGGGGATAACGTCTGGTTTGGAGCCAATGTGGCGGTTTTGCCGGGCGTTACGATCGGAAGCAATACGGTGATCGGCGCCGGGAGTGTGGTGAACAGGGATATCCCCGACGGCGTGGTCGCGGTGGGGAATCCGTGCAGGGTGCTCCGGAAAATCACGGAGGCTGATAAGGATAAGTACCCTGTCTATAAGGAATAGAGGCGTTTAGCGTTCCAACGGTTTATAAATAATATCCCAGCCAGGGCCTGCCTTGACTGGGATTATCTTTATTCACGACCGGCGGTATATCAAACCTGGCCTTTGCCGCGCTTTTGATTCAGTGTTTCGCGAATGGCGGGATATTCTTTATCCAACCGGTAAAACGCAAGCACGGCTAAGCAGACAGCCCCGCCTATCGCAGGCAGGAAAACAAAGTTTGCCTGAATGGCCGACATTCCTCCGGCCGTTTGCGGCTGGTCGGGGACATAGCCGCCCCAATCCAGCACAAAAGCGGAGATGGCGCTGGAAAACATTACTCCCAGCTTCACCATGAACATGGATACCGACGTGAGCAGTCCTTGCTGCCGCAGGCCCGTGGTGTACTCCGAGTGGTCTATGGCTTCGCCCAGCATCAGAAAGGAAACGCTGGAGGAAAGGCTTGCGCCTAAGCCGGAAAGGCAGTTGAGCAGGAAAATCATGGTAAGGTTTGTGCCCGCCCAATAAATCAGCAGAGTCCCTGCGGTAAACAGCGCATAGCCGGTAACGCTCACCATCAGCTTGCTGTATTGTTTTACCATGATTGGAACGAGGAGAGCCGCGCAGAAGAACATCACGGAGCTGGAGGCCAGCAGCAGGCTTGCAAAATCCTGGCTGCCCAAATGGTACTTGGTGTAGTAGAGGGTGGTGGAATTGCGGATGGAAGTTGCTAAGAAATGGAAAAACTGTATGGCACAGCACAGGACCCAGGGCTGGCTTTTGCGGATGGTCTGACCCAACGTTTTTAAGGAAAAAGGTACCGGCGGCGGCTGGATACGCTCTTTGGTATTGAAAAAACAGGCGAACAGCAAAACGAGGATAATTGCCGCAAACAGGACGCCCAGCCCCAAGAATCCCTGCTGTTCGTTTCCCTGCCCGAAAAAGCCTATGAACGGCAGCGAGAGCCCCATGGACAGAAAACTGCCGGCCGAAGCAAAAGCCATCCGGGAACGGTTAAGGCGTGCACGCTGGACAGATTTTTCTGAAAGGTTGGGCATCATGGCGCTGTAGGGGACGTTACTCACGGTATACAGCAGGCAGAACCCCGCGTATGTGACCATAGCGTAGACGCTCCGCCCGCCGGCAGGGATCCGGGCGGCCAAAAGCATCAGGATCACCGACAGCGCCAGAGGCACCGTCGAAAACAGCAGATAAGGCCGCAGCTTGCCCCAGCGAGTATGGGTCTTGTCGCTGAGTGCGCCTACTACAGGGTTTGCGGCGGCATCGATGAGGCGGGCACAGCTCATGACGGTCCCGGCCGCGCCTACCGTAAGGCCCGCAATATCAGTATAATAATACAGCAGATACGAGGACATGAAGCTGAATACCATTGTATAGGCGAGGTCGCCGATGCCGTAGCCGATGACCTCTTTGGTTGAAAGCCGGTCCTCATTGGGCATTTGTTTTTTCATAACATATCCATCCTTTTCTGTTGCGGTCAGACCGGGGAAGTTCCTCACTGCCGTGTCATTATACTAAGGGGACAGTCCCATTAGGTAGGAATAATTCTCCACGGTTTTATAAAAAAACGTCCGAAAAAGGAGGCCGGCATTTTGATCAGTCGAAAAAATGATCCCAGCATATATGTAGATGCGCAGGGACAGGAAGTGACAGCCCACGGGACCAGCAATTTCCCCTTGGACTGTTATGAGATACAGCTTGGCAGCGGATTTGTAGAGTGGCACTGGCACGACGATTGGGAGATTATCCTGGTTCGGAATGGCATGGTCTATGTATGCACAGCATCGGGAAAATGGACAGTTTCGGCGGGGCAGGCTATGTTTTTCGGCCCGGAGTGCGTCCATGAGATAACGGGAGGCAGTCCGGACTCCATGTTTCACTCAGCGGTGTTCCATCCACGGTTCCTTGCCAGCCAGGGCAGCCTCATCTGGCAAAAATATGTACAACCTCTGCAAAAAGTCGGGTGTGTACCTCTCTTCCCTGAGATTCCCTGGCAGGAAGAATGTATTCTGCTTTTCAAGGAATGCCTGCTCGCTTTTGACAACACGCCGTCTTTTTACGAAATACAAACCCGGGAAGCTCTGACAAAGCTTGCTTCCCTGTTGAGTACCCGGCTGGATTTCCAGCAGTACGCACTTTCTGTCAATGAGGTCCGCAATAATCAGCGCATACATACGATGCTGCAATTCATCCATGCGCATTACGGGGAAGAAATCCATGTCTCAGATATCGCGGCCTGCGCGATGCTCAGCAGGAGCGAGTGCCTGCGCTGCTTTCATAATACGATCCACACTACCCCCAATCAGTATCTGAAGGACTATCGCCTGCAAGCGGCAGCGCAGATGTTGGTCTCAACAAATAAAAAGCTTGGTGATATCGGCGCGGCCTGTGGAATGCCGGACGCGGCCTATTTTACCAAACTTTTCCGGGAGGCTATGGGATGTACGCCAGGGGAATACCGGAAGGGGCAGCAAGCCAAAGAAATCGACTGAACTTTTTCTACGAGGTGCCGAGAGGGTGTTCTTTCTCTGCTGGTAGGTAAAGCTAGGTGGGAAATGCATAAGTCACCTTGGAACTCATACTGCAAACCGCTACTCTTGTCAAAAATGTACTTGTTCATATTGGAATCCCCCGCTATAGTATATTCACACATACGTCACAGTTCTCCGATTGTCACACGCTGTTATATCTTTTGAGGGATTTCATTTCCCTTGCTTTTGCCCTTATGAGTCATCGGGACAAGGGCAACAATGTGTGAAACTAATTTGAATTCACTGTGAAAAATCCTTTTTTCAAGGTTTTTGGAGGGGTTTGTTAATACCCTGTGGTCAGAGATACCGCCCATCAAAATCGGGCATTTCCAGTTCCGATTTATTTTTGGCTGGACACGACAAACGCATGAGTAAACATATCATGAACAGAGTGTGTCCAAAATATGAAAACAGTGCTAATCATAGCAAGAGTGAAGGAAACGCCTTGGATAAACATGCGTTTTAATGCGCTCTATTGTATGTTTATACTTCGATAGTATAATTTGTTAACAGTCTGTTCATTCATGCGTTTGTCGTGTTGGCTGGAAGGTGTCTGGGTGGACAAATCCTCCATATTGTGATAGGATAGACAAGTATCGCGCCGGGCAAAAGGAAGCAGAGTGGGCTGATGCGCGGAATGCGGACAACAACTGTGGAGGAAAGGAAACGATGAAATACCGCAGACTTGGCAAGACTGGCCTGATGGTCAGTGAGATTGGATTTGGCGCGGAGTGGATGGAACGCCACACCGCTCAGGAGTGCAAAACCGTCCTGGAGCGGGCGGAGGAGTTGGGCATCAACATTCTGGACTGCTGGATGTGCGAGCCCAACGTGCGCACCAGCCTGGGCAAGGCCCTGGAAGGCCGGCGGGAGCGCTGGTATATCCAGGGGCACATCGGCTCCACCTGGCAGGATGGGCAGTATGTCCGCACCCGGGACATCGGCAAGTGCCGGGAAGCCTTTGAGGATCTGCTGGCGCGGCTCCAGACGGACTATATCGATTTGGGCATGATCCACTTCATCGACTCGGAGAGTGACTGGGACGCCGCCATGAACGGCCCCTTCCTGGACTATGTGAAGCAGCTGAAGGCCGCGGGGACGATCCGTCACATCGGCATGAGCACCCACAACCCGGTCATGGCCAAACGGGCGGTGGAGCACGGCCTGGTGGAGATGCTGCTGTTCAGCGTCAACCCGGCCTTTGATATGCATCCCGCCACCGACGACCTGGATACCTATTTTGCGGTGGAGAACTACCAGGCCGACCTGAGCGGCATCGACCCCCTGCGCACGGAGGTATACAAGCTGTGTGAGCAGAATGATGTGGGCATCACCGTTATGAAGCCCTTTGCCGGGGGGCGGATGCTGGATGCCGAGCGCTCCCCCTTCGGCGTGGCGCTGACGCCGGTGCAGTGCATCCATTACTGCCTCACCCGGCCCGCCGTGGCGGCGGTGATGGCGGGGTATGATACCCCGGAGCACGTGGAGCAGGCCGTGGCCTATGAAACAGCCGGTGCCGGGGAGAAGGACTATGCCAGCGTGCTGGCCCGCGCGCCAAAGCACACCTTCGGGCAGGGGGAGTGCACTTACTGCGGCCACTGCCGGCCCTGCCCGGTGAATATCGACATCGCTATGGTGAACAAGTATTACGACCTGGCCTCCATGCAGCCAGAGGTTCCCGCCACGGTCCGCGCCCATTATGAAGCGCTGGAGCACCACGCGGACGAGTGCATTGGCTGCAAGGGCTGTGAGGATCGCTGCCCCTTTGGGGTGAAGATCGCAGAGCGGATGGTAGAAACGGCGCGGCTGTTCCAAAAATAAGAGAGAAGCTGATCCGCTTTTTCAAGCAGGAGACGGTGCTGTGCGCGGTGTTGGCCGTTGTTTTTAAACTTTTTTGCATCTGGACAAGGAGAAATAGGCAACCAGCGCAGGGAGCATACCCTTTACCGCGGCAAAGCTCTGTTCTTTGACAGTTCTCCTCGTGTTTGCGCTTTTTTGTCAACACAGGATAGCTCAGAAGTCCCTCCCACCGTTCCGCTTCCCGTTTTCGCGGAAATCAAGGGAACTGGGAACAACGATTATTCTGACGGAACACAGGATGGAGGATGCCTTTCCGCTGGCAACACAGGTTGCCGTGATAGACAAGGGCGCTCTCCTCTGCGCAGGAACTCCCACGGAGGTTGGCACGGCATTGAAAACTGCGGGTCACAGGATGTTTCTGGCGATGCCCGCTGCTATGTGTATCTGGACGACGTCTGAACGGGAAACAGCACCCTGCCCGATCACGGTACGGGACGGAAAGGACTGGCTGGAGGGGTTTGTCGGTTGCCCCCTGCCAACTCCCAGAAAATACATATACCCCGATGAAACCGCCATCCAGGCAGAAGAACCTTGGTTCCGCTATGAGCAAGACCTGCCCGACGTAGTGAAAGGACTGTCGTTCAAAGTCCAGAAGGGTAAGTTTCTGGCCCTGCTGGGCGGCAACGGCGCAGGCAAGACCTCCGCCCTCCGCTTGCTTTCCGGACAGCGAAAGCCCTATCGGGGCACGGTACAGTTAAACGGCAGCGTGGGCCTTCTGCACCCGGTATAGGCTATTGGTTTCCGTAGAAATGATGTACAGTTCCTCTTTGTAGACAGTGGTGCAATTCACCGCAGGAAAATCCGGAAGATTTTCCTGCGGTGAGCGTGTGAGGAGATCGGCTTTGACCACATAACCAGCCACAGACAGCTCTGGAAACAACGGAGAACTTGTCTTCAGAAAGTGCTGGAAAGGATTTGGGATGGAACGAAAACAACTATAAATAAACGGAAAATGTTATAAAAAATTTAATTTGGCTGTTGGTAAGGATGAGGTCACCAGTTCAAATCTGGTCAGCAGCTCCAAAATCTCTCTGAAACTGGTTGGTTTCGTGGAGATTTTTCTTGTTTAGATAACTTTTTAGATAAGTTAATTTTTG
>JAAVHD010000087.1 GCA_014799915.1 Oscillibacter sp. | reverse complement strand
TTTTTCAACCGTTTCCGCAAGCTGCTCGTTCGCTTTGAGAAGAAGGCGCAAAACTACCGTGCTCTGATCCATTTTGCCTGCGCCATTATTGTCTGGCGCAAGCTTATCCCCGTTCATCGCTAATTTGTGGATAAGCTCTTAGTCCTGCTGGCAGCCACGATCGTGCTGACGGTTTCTCTTATCCGGAGCCATGGCAGGGTATCCGGGCTTGCAAAAACAATTATTGTCATGATCATCATCAGCCAGATGCCCATTATGGCCTGCTGGGTCATATGGTATCCTGGCGTAAGGGTTCTCGCTCTTTTGATTCACAGCGCATTTTGCATCCTCGGCATAGGATGTCTTGTCCTCGCTCAGGTCACGCAGACTGATCCCGCAAGTCAACAACAGATATGATCACCTCCGGCTTAGCCGGAGGCTTGAACAGGCCCTAAATTGTTTAGGGCCTGCTTATTTTTATCCGGCGTCTACCGCAACATTTCCCGGCTGCTCCGGATCAGGCGGAACGCCTGCTCCGCTGCCGCAGTCAGGTTTTTCCGGGCAATATCGGGGGCCATAGCCTCCTGAAGGAGCAGGACGCTGCGGAGGATGGGGAAAAAGGCATCGATACCCTCCCTGTTGCACACCCCGGCATCCTCCGTGACGCAGCCGGAGAAGGCGACCACCAGCGCACCGTGCTTCTTCGCCGTTTCCGCCACCCCCACAGGCGTCTTGCCCATGGCGGTCTGGCCGTCCAGACGCCCTTCGCCGGTGACCACTACGTCCGCGTCCCGGACACAGTCCTCCAGCCCTGTCTCCTCCAGCACGATCCCTACGCCGGGTTCCAGGGATGCGTTTAGGAAGGTCCGGAGGGCAAAGCCCAGTCCCCCCGCCGCGCCGGTGCCCGGATGGAGAGCATCAGCCTGGGGAAAGGTCTCTTTCGACAGCGCCGCGTATCGGGCCAGGGCGCGGTCCATCCGCACTGTCATTTCCGGGTCTGCCCCCTTCTGGGGGCCATAGACGGCACTGGCTCCCTGGGGGCCGCACAGCGGATTGGTCACATCGCACGCCACCCGGAACACACAGTTCCGCAACTCTGGCAGGGCGCTTTCCACCGTGATGGCGGCAAGCTCCTCCAGCCCCTTCGCGCCGAAGGGGACCTGGTCCCCATGCCCATCCAGCAGGCCGAACCCCAGCGCCTGGAGCATTCCGACGCCGCCGTCATTGGTGGCGCTGCCGCCGATGCCGATCAGAAACCGGCGGCAGCCCTTGCCCGCCGCGTCCCGGATCATCTCCCCTACGCCGTATGTGGTGGTATGCAGCGGATTCCGCTTTTCCTCCGGCACCAGGGTGATCCCAGCAGCGGCGGACATCTCCATCACCGCCGTGCCGTCCAGGATTCCGTACTGAGCCTCCACCGGCTCGCCCAGGGGCCCGGTGACGGTGATCGTCTCCAGTCTGCCGCCCATGCCCATGGTCAGGGCTTCCACCGTGCCCTCACCTCCGTCGGCCATGGGACGGACAGTTACCTCCGCCTCCGGCATGGCCCGCAGGATGCCCTGGCGCACGGCCTCCCCTGCTTCCAGGGAACTGAGGCTCCCCTTAAAGGAATCCATTGCTACGACTATTTTCATATTCTCCTCCTAAAAAAGGCCCCGCTTGCCGTGAAAACGGAAACGGGGCCTGATACTTTTTCTTCTAACCGTGGAATCGTATGACGCCTATATGCAAGCCCGATGTTGAGTCCTACATTTCTTCCGCGTTGATGACGTGGGCTTTGAGCAGGTTGGTGTACCCGGTGCGGCCCAGGGGCACGCCCGCAGTGATAACCACGGTGTCGCCGTCCTGCACCAGGCCCTCCTTGACGGCTGTCTCTGCGCAGAGGGAGAAGATGCGGTCCGTGGAGTTGACCTCCCCCACCAGGAAGGGGATCACGCCCCAGTACAGCGCCATCTGGCGGCGGACCTTGTCGTGCATGGTCAGCGCGGCCACGGGGCAGGCGGGGCAGAAGCGGGCAATCATCCGGGCAGTATGGCCGGAGTTGGTAGCGGCCACAATGGCCTTGGCGTCCAGATCCATGGCGGTGAGGCAGCAGGTGTGGGTGATGGCGTCGCTGATGCTGCCCTTGGCGGAGCCGCCGTTCTTATTGAACCGCTCCCAGTAGTTGATGGACTCCTCCGCCTCGGTGACGATGCCCACCATGGCGGACAGGGCCTCCACAGGGTACTTTCCGCTGGCGGTCTCGCCGGAGAGCATCACGCAGCTGGTGCCATCGAAGACGGCGTTGGCCACGTCGCTGACCTCCGCCCGGGTGGGCCGGGGATTGCGGATCATGGAATCCAGCATCTGGGTGGCGGTGATGACGATCTTCCCGGCAGCCTGACACTTGCGGATCATCTCCTTCTGGAGGATGGGCACCCGGGCGGCGGGGATCTCCACCCCCAGGTCGCCGCGGGCTACCATGATGCCGTCGGCCACGGCGATGATTTCGTCCAAGTTGTCCACGCCCTCCTGGTTCTCGATCTTGGCGATGATCTTCATTTCGTCCCCGCCGCAGTCGTGGAGCACCTTCCGGATGGCCTCCACATCGGAGGCGCGGCGGACAAAGGAGGCCGCTACATAGTCAAAATCATTGGCTGCGCCGAAGCGGATGTCGTCCGCGTCCCGCTCGGTAAGCGCGGGCAGCTGGATGCGGGCTCCGGGAATGTTGATGGACTTGTTGGCGGAGAGGGGGCCGCCGTTGACCACGGTGCAGACGATATCTCGGCCCTCGATGTGCTCCACCTGCACAGCCACCAGGCCATCGTCAATGAGGATCTGCTGGCCGGGCTCCACCTCCTGATGGAGGTTGCTATAGGTGACGGAGACCCGCGTCTCATCGCCCACAAGCTCCTCGGTGGTCAGGGTAAAGGAAGCCCCTGCCTTCAGCTCTATGGACTTTGAGGCAAAGCTCTTGATGCGGATCTCGGGGCCCCGGGTATCCAGAATCGTGGCGACCGGGCGGCCCATGGCGTCGCGGATGGCCTTGAGCCGGTTCAGAAGCTCCAGATGGCTGGCGTGGTCTCCGTGGGAGAAATTGAAGCGGGCGGCGTTCATACCGCCCCGGATCAGAGCACGGATCATCTCCTCGCTCTCTACGGCGGGCCCTAAGGTGCAGATAATTTTCGTCTTACGCATAATTCCCTCCTGTTATGTATGCCAAACAAATTACTTTGCGTATTGGTTTTCTGCCATAAACGCCTCGATCTCCTCCAGACTGCGGGGGATATCTGCGGAGAGGTTCACACACCCGTCCTCCGTCACCAGGCAGTTGTCCTCCAGACGGAAGCCGATGCCCCACTCCTCCACGTAAATGCCCACATCCACACAGAACACCATTCCCGCCGCCACAGAGCGGGTCATGTCCACCTGATCGTGGACGTCCCAGCCCACATGGTGGGCTCCGCCGTGCCACATGTACTTCTCCGGCGCCTCGTCAGCGCCCAGCAGGCCGATCTCCCGCAGCAGGCCGCCGCAGTACTGATGGCAGAGTTTATCCACATCCGCCATTGGCATTCCCGGCTTAATGATGGAAAACATGTGCTCAGAGGTTTTGTAGGCGCACTCATAGAGCTGCTTCTGCCTGGGGGAGAATTTCCCGCTGCAGGGCCAGCTCCGGGACACATCGTTACACATACCGTCCCAGGCCGCGCCCACGTCGCTGAGGATCATATCGCCGTCTTTTGCCTGGCCGGTATAGCTGTAATAGTGAATACAGAAATTGTTCTCCCCCGCCGCGATGATGGAAGTGAAGGCCGGGACCAGCACGCCCCGTACGGTCAGAGCGTGGTCAAACTCCGCCTTGTACTGGTACTCGTACATCCCCGGCTTAGAGGCGCGCATCATGGCCTCAATGCCCGCCCTGGTGACGGTCATGGCTTTCTTCATGGCCTCGATCTCGCAGGGGGCCTTGATGGTGCGCTGGGCGCACAGCTGCGCATGGCAGTTCTCGATCCGCAGGGAGGGATACGCCGAGACTTCGGCGGCTAAACACTCTGTCTCGCCGTCCGGGTCGCCGGCATTCTTCTTCCAGAGGTCTAGCACCACTGTCTGATACTTTCCCGTGGAGGCCGCGGCGCAGAACGCGCCGTCAAACTCGTCCCGGGAGCGGATGTCCGTCACGCCGCTGCGCGCCGTGATTTCCTCCGGCTTCAGCCGCCGGCCCGTCCAGCGCTCCGCCATGGGGTCCGGCGGCAGGGCAAATATGGTCTCCTCCACGCCGTCTCCGGTCTTCTTCGCCATCAGTACGAAGTCGTGAACCTCTGCCCCATCCAGACCCGTGAGGTACACAAAATTCCGGTTGGCAAAAAATGGGTAGTCCGCATCCGCCGACTGGGGCAAAATCCGTCCGGCGAAGCAGAAGAACAGGCTATCCTCCGGAAAACCGGCGTAGAGCGTCCGCCGGTTGTTTTCATGAAAGCTACGTTCCATTGATATACGCTCCTTCCCTATCTTCGATTTTTCTTACAGTGCGAACTGCACCGCGCAGAATGCCGCGTACACCGCCAGCAGGAGAATACCCTGCAAGCGGGACAGCTTTCCTCTCACCAGCGCGGGCACCGTCAGCAGCAGCATCACCAGGAACATCACCGGGATGTCCAGCACCAGGGATGCGTTCACCCCCGCAATGGCGGCACTCTGGGGCACCTGGAAGGGGGCCAGGGTCACCGACACGCCGGAGACCAGCACCAGGTTGAAAAGGTTGGCTCCCACGATGTTCCCCAGCGAGAGACTGCCGTGACCCTTCGCCAGGGAGGTGATCGCCGTGACCAGCTCCGGCAGAGAGGTGCCCAGGGCAATGAAGGTCAGGGCGATGACGGATTCCGGCACACCCAGGGCCTGGGCGATGATGATGCCGTTATCCACCAGCAGATTGGCCCCCACGGCGATCAGGGCCGCACCGATGATCAGCAGGATGATGTCCTTCCCGGTGGAGCTCCCGGTCTCCCCCTCCGCGCTTACAGCGTCAGCGGCGGCGGAGCCCTTGATCTCCCGGACGGTGACGATCATATAGACCGCAAAGATGGCCAGCAGGATAATGCCCACGATACAGCTGAAATACCCGGTGGTATAGGCCACCCCGGCATACAGCACGGCGGCGGCAAAGAAGAAGAACACCGGGACGCGCAGGCTTTTGGGGTCCGCTTTGCCGGGACGGACGGCGATGGTGATGGCGGCAATGAGGGCCGCGTTGCAGATCACAGAGCCGATGGCGTTGCCGTAGGCGATCTCCCCGTGGCCCCCCAGAGCGGAGGTGGTGGAGACCATGACCTCGGGCAGCGTGGTGCCGATGGACACCACCGTAGCCCCGATGAGCAGCTCCGGCAGGTTGAACCGGTGGGCGATGTTCACCGCCCCGTCCACAAACCAGTCTCCGCCCTTGATGAGGCAGATCAGGCCCACAATAAATAAAATGACTGGAATCAGCATATTCTCTCTCCTCCATTTTTCAAAGACCGATCGTCCGTAGTGTACCACATTTTCCTCCCTCTGTCGAGGGGATTTCTTCCAATATATATCGGCGCCGTATCGACGGATGGATTTGCATAGTTTTTACATAAAGGCGGCATCCTAATCATCAGATCAAATGATAAGGAGTGTAACCAATATGAGCATCGATCCCAGAAAAGCGGCCATCGTGGGCTGCGGCTCTGTGGGGGCGGCCATCGCCTTCCGGTTTTTGCAGCAGGGGCTGTTCTCCCGGCTGATCCTCCTGGACGCCAATCAGGACAAAGCCGAGGGCGAGGCGATGGACCTCTCCGACGGCCTGCCCTACGGCGCGGCCATGGAGATCACGGCGGGGGACTACGACGATATCGCCGACTGCTCTCTCATCGTCATCACCGCCGGGGCCAACCAGAAGCCCGGGGAGACCCGGCTGGACCTCATCGGCAAGAACGTCGCTATCCTCCGTTCCGTCCTCAAAGAGATCACCGCCCGGGACTTCCAGGGCATCCTCCTGGTGGTATCCAACCCGGTGGACGTACTGACCTACGCCGCCTGGAAGATATCCGGCTATCCCCGGGAGCGGGTCATTGGCTCCGGCACCGTGCTGGACACCGGGCGGCTGAAGCAGCTTTTGGGCGAGGAGCTGCGGGTGGACAGCCGGAACATCCATGCCTTCATCATCGGCGAGCACGGGGACAGCGAGCTGGCGGTATGGAGCGAGGCCAACGTCTCGGGCCTGGATCTGGAGGACTTCTGCCGCATCCGGGGGCAGGCCCTCCGGCCCAGGGACATGGACAGGCTCTACCGCAAGGTACGGGACAGCGCCTATGAGATCATCCGGCGCAAGGGCGTCACCTGCTACGGCATCGCCATGGCGGTGGGGCGTATTGCGGAGTGCATCGTCAAGGACGAACACGCGGTGCTGCCTATTTCGGTGGTGCTGGACGGGCAGTACGGCATGAAGGGTCTGGCTCTCAGCGTCCCGTCCCTGGTGGGACGGCGGGGACTGGAGGAAGTGCTGGAGATCCCCCTCAGTGAAGGCGAGGAATACGCTCTCCATGCCTCCGCCAGGAGGATGAAAGAGGCCATTGAGCGGGTAGAGTACGTGGCGGTGTAGACACGAGAGCGCCCGTCCGGACAACGGACGGGCGCTCTTTTACGCTTCATTGATCTCCTCCCGCAGCGCCTCCCGCACCCGGACCAGCTCCGCTTTCCAGTCAGCGCTCCGGTCAAATTGGACGGGCTTTCCGGCGGTGATGACCTTCCGCTCCCGGTCCAGCCGCAGGGGGACGAAGCGCAGCGGCTCCGCCGACTGCTTACGCCAGAAGCGTTCCAGGAACAGAAAGCCGTCGTAGACCTCCCCGATGCCCTGGGAGGAGTCGGTGTAGTCCACATCCGGGAAAATGAGCAGGCTGTCCCCCGCGCGGAGGGCGGCGGCGGACGCCTTGAAGGTCTGTCCCGCTTTCACCGTCCCCCGGTACACCGGCACCGCCCCGAGGGAGCCCATCAGGGCACTGACATACCCCGACGCCGCCCAGGCCAGGCCGGATGCCAATGGCTTGGGCAGGCCGAAGCGCACAGAGAAGGTGTAGTCCCTGTAGTGGGCCCGGCAGGTCTCCCGGTCCGTGAACACATGGAGCACCCAGGGCCGGGTGGGAAAGGGCAGATATGCCAGGGCAGTCAGGGGACCGCGCAGATTGCTGTGGCTGCATACATAGACGGTGGGGCCCTTGGGTGGCTCCACTTCCGACCTCCAGGGGCCCAGGCCCAGGCGGACGAACGCACGGGTCATATAGAACAGCTTACCCCGCTTCATTGCTTTTTTCCTCCCGGAAAACCCAGTGCATCTGGATCTGATAGCTGCAAACGGCAAGGATGATGTCCCCCAGAGCCTTGTTCACCGTGGGCCAGATCCCCGGCAGCAGTTGGTTCAGGGCCAGCAGCAGCAGATACGAGCTCAGCAGCTGGAGCCCCCACAGGCAGTAGTAGCGCAGCAGAGTCCGGCCGCTGGGACTGCCGCCGAAGACGTACCGGCGGTTGAGGGTATAGTTCAGCGACGAGGACAGCGCCCGGGCCGTCAGGGTGGACCACCAGTAGCAGTACAGTGCCGGCAATGGCCGGAAGATCACCGCGCTGCACAGCCAGAAGGCCACAACGTCTGTCACTGCCGACAGCACCGACGACGCCGCGTACCATCCCAGCCCGGAGAGCAGGATCAGGAGCACCCGCCAGGAATCCCGCAGCGCGTGCAGATGGCTGCCGCTGTTGTTGTCGAAATACACCGCCTGGATAGGCACCTGGCGCATCTCGATCCTCTCCCGGGCCATGCGGATCAGCACGTTCATCTCGTACTCGTACCGCTCGCCTTTGATCTTTCCGCACCAGTCCAGCATTCCCCAGGGGATGCCCCGCAGCCCCGTCTGGGTATCCCCCAGCCGGGGGCCGTACAGGGTGCGGAAGGCCCAGCTGCTCAGGCGGTTGCCGAGCTTGGACCGGGCGGGCACGTGGGGCCCGGTCAGGTCGCGGACGCCCAACACCAGCTGCCCTTCTGTTACGGCCCGCCCCACGGCGCACACGTCCTCCACCCGGTGCTGTCCATCGGCGTCCGCTGTGACTACAGCGCAGCCGGTCCACTGCTCCTGGGATGCGATGTACGCGAAGGCGTCCTTCATGGCCCGGCCCTTCCCCTGGTTCCGCTCATGGTGGAGAACAGTACAGCCCTCCATGGCCTCCAGCGTTCCGAAGACCTCCCGGCTGGCCGGACCGCTTCCGTCGTCTACCACCACGATCTGCTCCGCGCCCCGCTCCAGCAGGGCTTCCGCGTACTCCGGCAGCGCCCCGTCCGGGTCCAGCGCCGGGATCACTACAATACACCGGCTCAGCAGCTTCTCTCTCATCACACACGCTCTCCTGTTCCTCCCCTGACCGGGGATCGGTTCTCATTGCGGTCTCATTTTGAGCTCCGCTCAAAATGCACGGAGGGCCCTCCGTGGCAATTTTTACCATGTATGAGAGATTTTATTACAGATATTTTAAGTTCAATATAGAACGATCTTTAAGATTCGGTTGGGATTGTTTTGAGATTTTTATGGCAATAAGCGATTTGTCAAGGGTGTCGCAGACACGGCAGGGCCGGTTCCTTGACAGCTCCCCGCCCTGTTGCTGCCGGCAGAGAGAAAGCCCGTTGGCGCATCCGCACGCAGCTGCCGTCAGACAGTACCGCCTCCGACCCTGCGGGTGGTGAGTAAGTGCGCCCTTGCCCTTGGCATTATGCGAATTATATTGACAATCTGTCCCATCGTGCTATCATATTTTTCAGTAATGACTTACTAAATTGGGTTAATGGAGGAACATTCAATGGCAAATATCAGAGGTACGACTGCGGGCAGAGAAGGAGTCCTTGCCTCGGTATTGATAGAAATTAAAAATGAAAATTTTGAAACACTGTATCAAACACTCAGTGATGAAAGTGGAAAATTTGAATTGTGTGTTCCTGACGGATCGTACCCATTTTTGACAGCTGTCCGCGACTATGGCAATCAATATTTGGAATATTGGGCACAAAATGTCCCTGCGCAGTAGGAACTGGAGCTGCACATACGGATTGACACTTTGGAAGTGTATGGACTCCACGCATTTATCGTGAAAGGCGCCGCAAATACGCGGAGTATTTACTTTCGACCGATGAGCCTCGATAAATTCAAAGCCGGTGAAGTTGATATTGCTCCTGTTCTTGAGAAAAACGATATTACTGTTGCTGTAAACGGCCGGGAGAGCAAAGTATACGTAGTGAATCTGGTGCGAGAGTACATCGGGGAGGATCGCAAGTATTTATCGGCCTACCTGATTCAATCGTCCATCCCAGAAGGCATTAAGGAATGGGAGCGCATTGACATAACAATCTGTGATTCTGAAAAACATATTGGCTGTGCCACGTTATTCCGTGAGCATTATGTAGGGGGTTAAAAACCTTTTTCTGATTGTTCTTTTTGCTTTTTTATGATATAATAGAGCAAATTTTTAATTGTTCCACCGCCCTGCCACAATGAGAATGGAGGTTCTGCCATATGGATGATTTTTCCTTTTCCGTTTTTTCAAACGAGGAATTGCTGGACTTCAGATTGTTCCAATGCGGGTGGGAGCAGTGCGCTCCTCTCCACTCCTTCGGCCCCTTCGTCCGCAATCACTACCTGTTCCACTATGTGATTTCCGGATGTGGATTTCTGGACTCCAATGTGAAGAAAGGGGTCACCCAGCGTTACGACCTGGAGGCCGGACAGGGCTTTTTGATTTCTCCCGGCCAGATCAATACATACAGCGCCGATCAGGCCCAGCCCTGGAAATATGTCTGGCTGGAGTTCGACGGTCTGCGGGTTGCGGAGTATCTGAATGAGGCGGGGCTGAGCGCCGCTCAGCCAATCTACCAGCCCCAAAGCATCGCCCAGGCGGAGCAGGTTCAGGATATCATGCTCTATATCGCCAGCCATTCCAAGTCCTCACCGCTCTGTCTGGTCGGCCATTTATGCCTCTTCCTGGACGCCCTCATCCAGACCTCCTCCACCCGGCGGGAGCCCCGTGAGACTCAGCTTCAGGATTTCTATATCCAGGAGGCAATCAGCTACATGGAGCTGCATTACCAGCGGGAGCTGACGGTAGAGGAGATTGCCGGGGCGTGCCAGCTCAACCGCAGCTATTTCAGCAAGCTGTTCAAAGAAAAGAAGGGGTGTCCGCCGCAGGAATACCTCATCCGCCTGCGTCTGGCCAAGGCGGCGGATCTGATGAAGAATACCACTGTGTCCATTGGCGACATCTCCGCCTCCTGCGGCTATCCCAACCAGCTCCACTTTTCCAGAGCCTTCAAGCAGCGCTATGGCGCGTCGCCCCGTGAATGGCGCGCACAAAACAGGATATCCGGGAAAAGCTGAAGCAAGCCGGCGGCAGAAGCATCTTCTGCCGCCGGCTTGCTTTCATTTTACTCCGCCTCAAGATAGAGCTGGAGGGCCTGATAATCCCCCCGCAGGATGGGCAGAGGCCAGCCCACCTGCATCAGCACTTCGCCGGACCAGCTTCCCTCGCCGTTGACCCGGTAGCGCAGCGCAGGGTCCAGGCCCTTGATGCGCAGGGTCAGGAAGGGGGGCGCGCCGCGGAAGGGACCGGTGACCAGGCTGACCAGGGCCTCCCGCTTATCGTGGGAAACATGTTCCCAGGCGGTGTAGGGACCGTTCCGGAAGGGGTCGCTGAGACGGTAGTAATCCCCGTCGTGGATCAGGTCGCAGTGCTCCTTGAAAAACGCTGTCTGCCGCCGGACAGTCTCCTTCTCCTCCGGGGTACACTTGCTCAGGTCCATCTCATAGCCAAAAGTGCCGTGCATGGCCACCACGCCCCGGGTCTCCATGGGCGTGATGCGTTTGGAGACCCCGTTGGGTACGGCGGAGACATGGGCCCCCATGGTGGAGACTGGATAACAGAAAGAGGTTCCGTACTGGATGCGCAGACGGTCCACTGCGTCGGTGTTGTCGCTGCACCAGATCTGAGGGGTATAGTGGAGCATACCGCCGTCGAAGCGCCCTCCTCCGCCGCTGCACCCTTCGATGAGGATATGGGGGAAATCCCGGCGCAGGCGCTCCGCGAACTCATACACGCCCAGGACATAGCGGTGGTAGACCTCCCCCTGCCGGTCCGCGGGCAGGGCGGCGGACCAGACCTCGGTGAGGCTGCGGTTCATGTCCCACTTGATATAGGAGACGTCGGCGCTGGAGAGGACCGCCTTGATCTGACCGTAGATATGGTCCCGCACGTCCTGACGGGAGAAGTCCAGGACCAGCTGGTTCCGGCCCCGAGAGGGCCCGCGCCCCGGCACGTTCAACGCCCAGTCCGGGTGAGCACGGTAGAGGTCTGAGTCCTCGTTGACCATCTCCGGTTCGATCCAGATGCCGAATTCCATGCCCAGGGCCTTGATGCGATCCACCAGGGCCCTCAGGCCGCCAGGGAGTTTATTCTCATTGACAAACCAATCGCCAAGGCCCGCGTTGTCGTCGAGCCGCGCGCCGAACCAGCCGTCGTCCATAACAAACAGCTCCAGGCCCAGCTCAGGGGCGTCCTGGGCGATCTTCACCAGCTTATCGGCGGTGAAATACATCTCCGTGGCTTCCCAGTGGTTGATGAGCACCGGTTTACGGCGTCCGGCCCAGGGGTCCCGGATCAGGTCTTTCCGGATGGCCTTGTGGAACTGGCGGCTCATCTGGCCAAAGCCGCAGGGGGAGCACACCATAGCCGCCTCCGGGGCGGTAAAGACCGCGCCGGGCTCCAGGGTCCAGCTGAAATGATAGGGATTCAGCCCCATTACCAGGCGGGAGTTCTCAAACTGGTCCGCTTCCGCCGCCGCCAGGAAATTGCCGCTGTAGAGCAGCATGGCCCCAATGCACAGGCCGCTGTCCTCGTTGGCATCCCGGTCGCACAGGATAACAAAGGGGTTGTGCTGGTGGCTGGAGGCACCCCGGACGCTGTCCACGCTCTGAACACCGGGCCGCAGGGGGGCACGGCTGGGACAGCGCTCCATGACGTGGGCGCCGTTGAAGGTGATCAGGTCCAGATCGGAGCGCACAAAGTCCAAACACAGGGAAGCGCACCGGCAGAGACGCACCGTCTCATTTCCGGCATTTTTCACCCGGACGGCCCGGGTAATGAGGTCGTATTCCTCCCGCACGCCGTAAAGCAGCTCCACCTCTACCTGGGCTGCGGCATCCCGCAGGAGGATGGATAGGGTCTCCCATTCCTCTTCGCCGCCGTAGAAAGCGGGCAGGCCCTCCAGGCCATACTTGCCCCGGCGCACCTCGCCGCTCACATACCGCAGGTCCGCCGTACGGCTCCCGCTGGGCAGCTCCAGCTCAATAGAGGGCAGACGGAAGTCGCCCACGCCGCAGGTGGAGTACTCCTGGGGGAAGGTGTCCAGGGAGAAGGTACGGCTGGTACCCGCCTCGCTGGGATTGGGGGAAAAGCCCCGGTCCGCGCAGCGGAGAGGATAGGACAGGTCGCCTCCTGACAGTCGGGGGCCGTAATAGGCGTGGAGCAGGATATTGTAATCCCACACCTTCATCTGGTAGGTGGTGTTTTTGGTGTGCAGGGTGTAGGTCTTATCCTGCGCGTCGTAAAGGATCATAAGGAGTCCCTCCTTGCATTGTCAATAGTAATTCACAGCCAATTTTATAGGATTTTATCCCAATATACAACCGTTTTTAACCGACAAACATCTTTTGTCCGGGGTGCGTTTCCTTGTGTGGTGTGACAGCCCCGGCAGGCAGATGTCACGCCGGGGCTGTCTGAGAAGAGGGGAAAATGAGATAAGCGATGTAAAGATTGCTGATTATTTTCCACCCGTACCGGCAATGCCTTCCACGAACTGTTTCTGGAAGATCAGGTACAGCACGATCATAGGCAGCATGGCCAGCAGGGAACCGGCCATCAGCATCGGGAAGTCGGTGGTATTCATACCGCGCAGGGTAGCCAGACCGGCGGACAGGGTGAACATGTTGATATCGTTGTTCACGATCTGAGGCCACATCAGGTCGCCGTAGGCAAACACGGCGGTGAAGATAGTCAGGGCGGCCACGGAGGTGCCCGTCAGAGGGAACATGATCTTATAGAAGGTCACCCACTGGTTGCACCCGTCCAGGTAAGCGGCCTCGCCTACCTCCTCAGGGATGCTCATGTAGGTCTGGCGCAGGAAGAACACGCCGAAGGCGCTGACGATGCCCGGGAAAACCAGGGCGAAGATGGTATTCGCCATACCCATTTTCGCCACCATCTGGTACTGGGGGATCAGGAAGATCTGGCTGGGCAGGGACATCTGCATCAGCACGATGGTAAAGAGCAGGTTCTTGCCGCGGAACTTCAGCTTGGCGAAGGCATAGCCGGCCATGGAGCTGAACGCAATGGCGCAGATCACCCGGAAGAATACCAGCAGGATGGTGTTCCAGTACAGTTTGACGAAGGGCAGGTTCTTCAGGACCTCGCTGTACTTGTCCAGCCGGAGCGCGGACGGGAGGATCGTGGCGGGAACGCTCATGCTCTCAGGGATGGTCTTGAAGCTGGTCAAAAGCATCCACAGGAAGGGGAAAACCATGATAAGGGAACCGACAATCAGCGCGAAATAAGTAAGGAACTTCGCAATCATATAGGAGCGGTGTAAAGAATCAGTTTTCATAATAAACCCTCCTTAAATATCGTAGGTGACCCACTTCTTCTGACCCCAGAACTGGATCAGGGTCACAAGGAGGATCAGGCCGACGGTCCAGATAACGATAGCGGAGCCGTAGCCGCGGTCACCGGCCACGAAGGACGAGCGGTAGAACAGGTACATCAGGCTCTGCATGTCTGCCATAGCGGGGTTGGTATCATCGCTCATCATGTAGATGAGGTCATAGACCTTCATGGAGCTCATCAGACGCATGATAAGTACGGAGAACATGGTGGGGGAGATCATGGGCAGGGTGATGGTAAAGAACTGCCGGACCCGGCCCGCGCCGTCGATGCTGTTGGCCTCATAGAGGGTCTTGGGGATATTCTGGAGCCCGGCCAGCAGCAACACTGCGTCGTAGCCCACGCTGCTCCACACGGAGACGATGGCCACGGCCACAATAGCGGTCTTGGGGTTGGTGATCCACTGGATTTTAGTGTTCAGGAGCTGGTTGAGGATACCGTACTCGCCGTTGAAGATCCACTGCCACACCATAGCCACAGCGGCGGGGGCGCACACCAGAGGCAGGAAGAAGATGGTGCGGAAGCCGCCCTTGAACTTGACCTTGGTGTTCAGGAGCATGGCCACGAACAGGGCCAGAATGACGCCCACCGGCACGGTAAGGAAGCAGAACCAGACGGTGTTCCAGGTAGCTTTCCAGAACTCGCCGCTGCTGAACATATCAATGTAGTTCTGAATACCGATAAATTTGTAATGGCCGAAGCCCTCATGGTGGCAGAAGCTGGTGTAAATGGTCTGAATAAAGGGCCAGATGTTCAAAACGCACAGGCCGATGATGGTGGGGGCCACCATGAACCAGCCCCAGTTCTCCTCCCGCCGTTCCGCGATGGACAGTTTCGGTTTACTCACAATACGGCCTCCTTTCAGTTGCCCGCCAGTTTCCTGGCAGTTTCATAGTTGACGACCTCAGCCATCTTGTCCAGGCCGGAAGAGACTTCCTGGTTTCCGGCGTAAATCTGGGACAGCACGTCCGCGACCTGGCTTTTCCAGCGGGGGCTGGCGGAGTTGAAGGGCACCTGGACAGCGAAATCGAAGGAATCGAAGATAATGTCGAGATTGATGGGCGAACCGAACTGCTCGAACGCGGTGCGCCAGCTCTCCTCAGTGCCGAGGTAGGCGGGGATCGCCGCGCCGGAGTTGCCCTGGATGATATTGGCTTCTTCGGTGCCGAAGAACTTGATGACGTCAAGGACGACATCAAGGCGCTTGTTGTGGGCGCCGGTGGAGTAACACAGACCGTTGGACATGCAAGCCCGGCCATCCACGTCAAGGCTCTCTTCCGTATGGACGGGGTTGGGGGCCTTGGGCAGCTTGGCGATGTCCCACTTGCCGCGCAGCTCGGGGTAATCCTCGATTGCGCTCAGCAGGCTCCAGGAACCCTCCTGGAACATAGCGCCTCTTTCGGACCAGAAGGTGGAACCTGCGCCGTTCTGGGTGAAGAAGGTCTGATCGGGACACCAGTTCTCTTTCTGCATGTTGATGTAGAAGGTGAAAGCCTCTTTGCCGCCGGGCTGGTCATAGCCGCAGGTGGTACGGTCGGCAGTGAGGGCGTAGCCGCCGTTGGCATAGAGGTAGCTCCAGTAGCCCAGCTGGTCGTCCATGTGGGCCATGTAGCCGTAGTTGCCGGTAGCGTCGTGGATTTTCTGGGAGGCCTCCTGCAGGTCGTCCCAGGTCCAGTCGTCGTCGGGGTAGGGAACTCCGGCGGCGTCGAACATCTCCTTGTTGTAGACCAGCACGCCGACGTCCTTGTCCTTGGGCACGCCGTAGTAGCGCCCGTCGGAGCCGCTGATGTTGCCCAGGGAGATTTCGGAGAAATGGTTCTGGTAGTAACCGCTCTCCACGTCGTCGTAGAGGTTGGTGACGTCAGCCAGCATACCGAAGTCGGCGTAATAGAGCAGCTGGTTGGTGTGCATCCAGAAGATGTCGGGCAGGGTGTTGGACTCGGCCGCGGCCTCCAGCTTGGTCCAGTACTCGCCCCAGCTGACCACCTGCACGTCGATGACCACGTCCGGGTGCTGGGCGGTGTAGGCGGCGCACATGGCCTCCATACCGGGGCGCTGGTTGGTGTCCCAGATCTGGAAAGACAGGTGGGTCTTACCGTCGGAAGAGCCGCACCCGGCCAGTGACAGCAGCATGACCAGAGCCAGGACTGCCGCCATCATACGGGGAATTTTTTTCATAACTCCACTCCTTTTCGATTTTCCGCGCCGTGCGGCCCCCCGGGAGGCACAGCGTGGTTTTGTTTATCATAATACGGAAATGTGATATTTGTAAATGTCGCTTTGTGCGCAAAATATAGCGTAATGTTGTAAAACTTTATTTTTGGACAGGTTACACCACATTCTGCTATATTTTATGGCAAAATCAGCGTAATGGCAAATTTATCTTAAATTATTTTGTTTATATTAACCAAAAATTGTTTTGAGCAGCGAAACAGCCGCCGCATAGTCCATTGAAAGTAAGCTGATTACCCATTCCACAATATACCAAAATGCAGTTGGAATAAAATTGTTGAACCCCTCTTGAATTGGCGAAAAAAGTATGATATTCTGTTTCTCAACAAATCTCCTGCCATGTGCGGAGGACCGGAGAGGAGCAGCGATATGTTTTTACAGAGCGACTATAACGATCTTATGCCGCCGGAGCCTGAGCACGACGTGGCATCCCCTGAGAAGACCGGTTTTGCCCGGTTCATGGAAATCGTGGCGAACCAGTGCGTTAATTTAGTGAAGACGAATCTGCTGTTTCTGCTCGGCTGCATTCCCGTCGTCACCATTCCGCTCAGTCTCTACGCCATGAACCGGATGGTCCGCCGGATGGTGCTGGATCAGCCGGTCAAATGTCTCCAGGATTATGGGGCGGTGTTCCGGCAGGAATGGAAACGGGCTTATCTGGCTTTCCTGCTGACGGCGCTGCCGCTGGTCTGCGGAGGGGTCGGGATGAGGTTTTATTGGGGGTATGCTGTCTCGAACCCTTTGTTTTTCCTGCCGTTTGTCGTGTCCTCCACGCTCTTTCTGGTGACGCTGCTGTCCTCCGGCTTCCTGTATGGCCTTCTGGACAGTGGACGGAGCGTGAAGGAGGCTGTGCGTCTGGCGGTGCTGCTGGGTGTGGCAAAACCGGCGCGGACAGTGCCGGCGGCTCTGGGCTGCTATGGTTTGCTGGTATTGACCGTGTTGTTCTTCCCCTTGAGCGGACTGTATCTGCTTCTGATCGGCTTTTCCCTTCCCTGCCTGCTGGGATATTTTTATCTGCGAATTCTATTGAAGCAGTATGAGTAGGCTGTGAGAACACGTCGCATACAGGTATTTTCCCTTTGCGGACAGGGGGCTGGCTCTTAGATAGAAGCACAAGCAAAACAGGAGAAATTCTTCAACTTTTTAGTCAAACCGCAAAACTTTCAGAACACGTATTGACATAAAAATTCCAACATGCTACCATATAAAAGTACCGCTTGTGAGCCGTCGCTGTGACAGGCCGATAAGCGGTGCTTTTTTGGTCAGAACCCCCGCCGGGTCAAGCTCCGGCGGTGTAACGCAAAAGGGAAGCGGGTCCCGGAAAGGAAGTAAAAAGTATGGAAGAAAAAGAGATGCAGCCAAAGGAAAATAAAATGGGCGTACTGCCCATCAATCAGCTGTTGATCAGCATGTCGGTGCCCATCATGCTCAGTATGCTGGTACAGGCGCTGTACAACGTGGTGGACAGCGTTTTCGTCTCCCGGGTCAGCGAGAACGCGCTGAACGCGGTGAGCCTGGCGTTCCCGGTGCAGAACCTGATGATCGCGGTGGCGACCGGCACCGGCGTGGGCATCAACGCCCTGCTGAGCAAGAGCCTGGGAGAGAAGAAGTTCGACCGGGCCAACCTGACCGCCTCCAACGGTGTGTTTCTGGGGATATGCAGCTACATCGTGTTTGCGGTGCTGGGGGCGCTGTTCGCCCGGCAGTTTTTCCTGGTACAGACGAATGTGGCGGAAATCGTGGAGGGCGGCACGGCCTACATTCAGGTGTGTACCATCTGCTCCTTCGGTATTTTTATCGCCATTACCGTTGAGCGGCTGCTCCAGGCTACCGGCAAGACCATTTACACCATGATAACGCAGATGCTGGGGGCCGTGATCAACATCATTTTTGACCCCATTTTCATCTTCGTTTTTGACATGGGCGTTGTCGGCGCGGCTTGGGCCACGGTGCTGGGGCAGATTGCGGGAGCGATCCTGGGCATCTACTTCAACGCGAAGAAGAACACAGAAATCACGCTGTCTTTCAAGGGCTTCCGGCCCAATGGGTATATTATCAAGCGCATTTACTCCGTGGGTGTGCCGTCCATCATTATGGCGTCTATCGGCTCGGTGATGACCTTCGGACTGAACAAGATCCTGATTGGCTTTACCACCACCGCCACCGCCGTCTTCGGCGTGTATTTCAAATTGCAGAGTTTCGTCTTTATGCCGGTGTTCGGCCTTAATAACGGCATGGTGCCCGTTGTGGCCTACAACTTCGGCGCGAGAAAGCCGGACCGGATGATAAAAACCGTGAAGCTGGCTATCTGCTATGCCGTGGGCATCATGGTGGCAGGTTTTGCCGTCTTCCAGCTGGCGACGCCGGTACTGCTGGGCTTCTTTGACGCATCGGACTATATGCTGGAGATCGGCGTGCCGGCATTGCGGACTATCAGCTACAGCTTCCTGTTTGCCGGTTTCTGCATAGTGGCATCGTCCTCCTTCCAGGCGCTGGGGCATGGAGTGCTGAGCCTGATCATTTCTCTGGTGCGGCAGCTATTCGTACTGTTGCCGGCGGCGTGGCTGCTGAGCCTTTCGGGAAAGCTGGAACTGGTCTGGTGGTCGTTCCCCATTGCGGAAATCTTTTCCGTGGCCCTGAGCGTGGTCTTCCTGATTTATGCCTACCGCAAAGAGGTCAAGCCCATGCTGGCTGAAACCAACTAAAAAAAGAAAGGCCCCCGGTCCTCGCCAGGACCGGGGGCTTCACTATGTTCTGTTATCAATCTTCCTCGTGGCCGTGCTCATGCTCGTGGCCGCAGCAGCCCTCCGCGTCGCAGCTGTCGCAGGGGTGGTCATAAGGGATGCCCTTGCGCTTGTAGTAGTCGGCAATAGCGGCCTTCACCGCCTGCTCGGCCAGGACGGAGCAGTGGATTTTCACCGCAGGCAGGCCGTCCAGAGATTCCACGACCGCCTGGTTGGTGAGCTTCAGGGCTTCGCTCAGGGGCTTGCCCTTGATCATATCGGTGGCGATGGAGCTGGTGGCAATGGCGGAGGCGCAGCCGAAGGTCTGGAACTTGACGTCCTCAATGATCTCGTCGTCGCTGATCTTCAGATACATCCGCATGATGTCGCCACATTTGGCGTTGCCGACTTCGCCGACGCCGTTGGCGTCGTCAAGAGTGCCCACGTTGTGAGGGTGGGCAAAGTGCTCCATTACTTTTTCGCTGTATTCCATAGCCATGGCAGTTTTTTCCTTTCTCATTATAGATCAATTTTTTCTTCGCGCCCTGCGGGCGCGAACGGTAATTTCTTCTGCCCTTCAGCCCGGGAGCTATCCGCCCCCGGACCCCGGACCTACTTTTGCCACGCGGCAAAAGTAGGCAAAAACGCGCTTGAACCTACGGTTCAAGACTCCCTCATTTATTACGGGGGTATTTGTTTTTTGCGCTCACCCTCCAGTCCGTCCGGGCTATCGGACTACTGGTGTGGTTTCTCCTGCGATGCGTCTATTTTAGGATGTTGACTTGGCCCCTACCGTATCACGCGAGGGGAGCTCCCCGGGGGGCGGGGTTGAAGATTTGTCGTC
>JAAVHD010000086.1 GCA_014799915.1 Oscillibacter sp. | reverse complement strand
GGGAAAAACTCTTTGCGCGGAGCGAGCGTCGAATTGTGCGCCATGGGCGCACAACCGAGGCGCAGAGCGCAGCGAAACCTATTCAAAAAAGATGCGTCAGCATCTTTTTTGACACGCAGGGCCCCCGGACGAACGGCTCGTCCGGGGGCCTGCTGCTTACACCTCGCTGAAAATATACCGGTGCTTTCGTCCGCCCTCCAAGATCGCCTCGATAACAGAGCTGCCGTTTTGCTCGGTGGCAAGAAACTCGATGGACCGCTCCTGGCGGTACTGGTCCTGCACGTACATGGCCGGGCTTTCGATTTGCAGCTCCATGATCTCCCGGCGTTCCGGCAGCATGTTGCCGGTGCAGGGGACGTATTCTTCTTTAATGACTTCGTAGGTTTTCATGTTCTGTTCCTTTCTTCGCCCAAATGGGACGGTTCGCATTATGATACGTCAAAAAACGGGAGAATATACACTGACTTTATCAGGGCTTTGTAACAGAACTGTAACTGGACTTTTTCTCAGATTGTGGTATGCTGGTAACAACTTATATGGAAGGGTGAAAAAATGATCGGTTGATTTGATTTTCGTGTAACAGGACGCTTTTGTGACGCCGCACGGTGTGCGGGCGTCTGGTTCATGTTGCCGAAAGTCAAAAGATGCCAGGTCATTCAGGCGGGGAGTACCTGCCTGGCCGGAGCGTCTTGCTTCGGCGCGCCCTGTTGTGTCTTCTTGCGCTTTCGGCATCGTCCGGAAGCGTTTTTCTTTTGGTAAAAGAGAGGAGGACACAACATGATTCAAGTAAAGAATCTGACTTTGACCCACAGGAAGGATCTGCGGGATTTGACGGAAAATTTCTCATTCGTCATCGGCGATGGTGACAAGGCCGCCATCATCGGCGAAGAGGGCAACGGGAAGTCAACGCTGCTGAAATGGATCTATGATCCGGGTTTGATCGAACCCTACTGCGAGTGGAGCGGGGAGCTGGCCGGAGACCCGGGCTTTATGGGATATCTGGCCCAGGACCTCGCGGAGGAGGAGAAGAAGGGAAGTGTCTACGACTTCTGCGCCGCGTCGCCCGCTTTCTTCGACATGACGCCCAAGGAGTTGGCGGACATCGCGCGGCAGCTGAAATTTCCGGCGGAGGAGTTCTACAGTGACCGGCCGGTGTCCAGTCTTTCGGGCGGGGAGCGGATCAAGCTCCAGCTGGGGCGGCTGCTGTTCAGCCGTCCCACGGCGCTGCTGCTGGACGAGCCCTCCAGCGACCTGGATCTGGAGACACTGGAGTGGCTGGAGGGATTTATCAGCGGCTTCCATGGCAGCGTGCTGTATATCTCACATGACGAGACGCTGATTGAAAACACCGCTACGATGGTGCTTCATATCGAGCATCCACGGGAGGGCAAGCCGCCCCGTTGTACCGTCCACCGGCTGGATTACGCCACCTATATCAGCCGCCGGGAGGATGCGCTCACCACGCAGACCCAGCAGGCACGGAAGGAGCGGGAGGAGTACGACAAGAAAATGGAGAGATACCGCCGCATCCAGCAGAGCGTGGAGCACGCCCAGGGCGCAGTCTCCCGCCAGAGTCCCGGCGAGGGCCGCCTGCTGAAAAAGAAGATGCACACAGTTCTTTCCATGGGAAGAAGGTTCGAGCGGGAGGCGGCGGATATGACCCAACTGCCGGAGGTGGAGGAGGCGGTGTTCCTGCGGTTCCCGGAGGGAACGGCTGTGCCCGCGGGAAAGACGGTGCTGGACCTGCGCCTGCCGGAGCTGCGGGCGGGGGAACGGCTGCTGGCGGAAGATATCCGGCTCCACATTTCCGGAGGGGAGAAGGTGGGAATCCTGGGGCAGAACGGCGCGGGGAAGACTACGCTGCTGCGGAAAATTGCGGAGGAGCTGCTCCCGCGCAGGGATATCCGGGCGGCGTATATGTCGCAGGATTACGCCGATACGCTGCCGTTGGAGCTGACCCCGGTGCAGTATCTGGCCCCGGAGGGGGATACCGCGTCGGAGACAAGGGCACGGACCTATCTGGGCAGTATCCGCTACACCCGACAGGAGATGGGACATCCCATCCGTGAGCTGTCTGGCGGGCAGAAGGCAAAGCTGCTGATGACCAAGATGATGCTGGACGGGGTGAATGTGCTGATCCTGGACGAGCCCACGCGGAATTTCTCGCCTATCTCCGGGCCGAAGGTGCGGGAGGCGCTGGTGGAGTACGAGGGGACTATCATCAGCGTGTCCCATGACCGGAAATTTCTGACTCAGGTCTGCGATAAGCTGTACCGGTTTACGGAAAAGGGGCTGGTGCCAGTGGAGCGGGAGGAATTGATGAAGGAGGTTTCTTTATGAAAAAAGCCGCTGTGATGCTTTATCCGCTGTTTTCCATGCAGGAGATCAGCTGTACAACGGAGCTGTTCAAGTTTTATGACAAGGAGATCGTTACCTTCGCCGCAGGCGGAGAAGCGGTCAAAAGTGAGGATGGCTTTACCATTCTGCCGGACAAATCATTTGAAAATTTCCATAGAGAAGATTTTGACTGCCTGGTCCTGCCGGGAATCTGGGAACCGCTGCCGGTGATGCTGGATGAGCGAAATATCCGGTTTTTGGAGCAGTTCCGGGGAGACAGCGAATTGGTGATTGCCGCCATATCCTCCGCGCCGTTGCTGCTGGGAAAGGCGGGTTTATTGGAGGGGAAAAGGTTTACCCATGGATTGTTTGAGGAGTTTCTTGACGCATTTCCGGTGATGCCCAGAGAGGGGATCGTCCGAACGTTTCTGGTGGAGGACGGGAATCTGATTACTGCCTACGGCGGGGCGTTCCGGGAGTTTGCTGCGGCTATGGGGAGGAAAGTGGGAATTGATTGTTCTGATAGCATTTTCGAACCCATGGCAGGGAAAGCGTATACGGAAGATGATTTCATTTTTCATTTGCCTCCGGAAGAAATGAAGGAGGCGCAGGAGTACTGGGATAAGTGTCTGGAGGAAGCGGGCGGATGATTTTCGACTATAATTACGCGCAGAGGCCCTTTGGTTTGCGGGCGCACAATGTGCGCCCCTACACCAAATTGTGCGTAATGGTAGATTTTGCGAATAGCGCGCCGGGTCGTCGCGCCCTACAAATCGGTGTGCACCTCCGGCGGCGGCCAGGGAGTGGGAATAGAAGCAGATCCTGCTGCTGACTCCGTTAGAGCGAACGGGTAGACGCAAGGCAGCAAGCATATGGGTAAGCACTCTGGTAGAACTAACCTATTACGTCGTAGCGCAAATAAACAAATAAATTCAGGGGATTCTCAAGGGGGTCCGCCCCCTTGAGAGTGCTTTTGGTTCTTTTCCCACGAGGGAAAAGAACGCCCCGCCGCCGTCGAGGCGGCAAAATGAAAGGAGGAATTTGGTTTGCTTAGACCCATCCAGTTTGCATAGCGCGGCTATTGCAAATAAATAAAACTGAATCATGTGATAGCCGCCGTATCGGAAAGACAAAACAGGAGATACGATGAGCTATACAAACCAAAAAGAATATAAAGTGATCCACAAGTGCGGCCATTGCGGCAAAAAGATGACCTTCGTCAGCACCAGACGCTTCCGGGTGAATGCCAACAAGAACAAGCTGGACGTCTGGCTGATCTACCAGTGCAAAAAATGTAAGCATACGCTGAATATCCCGATTTATGAGCGTGTTTCACCGCAGAAGATCCCCAGAGAGCTGTATGACGGCTTCCTCGCCAACGACGAGGAGCTGGCGATCCGGTACGCCTCGGATGCCGCACTGTTCAAGAGCAGACATTTTATCACGGAATCATAAAAAAACTCTTGACCTTGACGCCGCGTCATGGTCTATCCTCAGTTCCAGGAGGTGAAAGAAAGATGTATACCGTAAAAGAACTGGCCCGCCTGACGGGCCTCACGCCCCGGACACTGCGCTACTACGACAGCATCGGCCTGCTGTGCCCCCGGCGTGGAAAGGACAACGATTACCGCCTCTATGGACCCGAGGAGGTGGACCGTCTCCAGCAGATCCTGCTCTACCGGGATATGGGCCTGCCCTTGGAGGAGATCAAAAATCTGCTGGACGAGCCGGGATTCGACCGGGAGAGAACTTTGCGGGAACATCTGGACCGCCTCCTGGAACGGCGGAGGGAAGTGGACAGGCTGATCCACACTGTCCGCAGCACATTGCAGTCAATCGAAGGAGGAACAACTATGACCGATCAGGAAAAATTTGAAGGCATGAAACGGCAGGCCATCCGGGAAAACGAGGCCGCCTACGGCCAAGAGGCTCGTGAAAAGTACGGCGAGGACGCCATGGACGAACACAACAAGCGCCTCGCCAACATGACGGAGGAAGAGTGGGAACAGATGAAAACGGAGGAGGAGGGCTATAAGGCCGCTCTCCGCCGGGCGGTAGAGGCGGGAGACCCCGCCGGAGAGGACGCCCGGAAAGCGGTAAAGCTCCACGCCGCATGGCTGGCCCACTACTGGCCCAAAGGCGCGGTGACGCCCCAGGCCCATGTTGGCATGGCGGAGATGTATACCCAGGATGAACGGTTCACGGCTTACTATGAGGCGGTGGCTCCCGGCTGTGCGGCATTCTTTGCCAAAGCAGTGAAGGCGTACTATCAAGAGTAAAGCGACCCAAGAAAAAGTGGCCCGGACCGCACAGATGCGGTCCGGGCCATTCATATGAAAATGAAGTTATTCCGCCAGGGTTTCCAGCAGCTCGTGCCGGATAGTGAGGATCTGGGAGACATGGAAGTTGGTCACCACATCCTTCTCCATCACCGAGTCCAGCTCCCGGGTGTCCGTTATTCGAGCGCCGCAGGCGATCAGACGGCGGCGGTTCTCCTGGCTGAGGCGGCCGGGACGGTCCAGCTGGGCCAGCACCTCCAGATGGGAAACAAGCTCCCGCGCCTTGCGCTCGCAGGCCCGATAGCGCTCCAGGGTCTTCTTCCGTCCCCGCAGATGCAGAAGGATGCGCTGGTTGGCAAAAATGTTCAACTGACCGGCCAGGGAGGCAATGCGGGTGTTCATGGCGTCTGCGTCGGGCAGGTGGGTGTCGCCGTCGAACATATCCTCCAGAAAGAGGAGCAGATCCCTGTCCAATCCCTCCACGGTGGAAAGAATTTGCTGGCTGTTGTCATAGGGAAACACCAGCATGTTGATAATCATGCCGACGCCCAGACCGATGGCAGTGTCCCAGATCCGTCCCAGGGCGTAGGTAATGGGGGCCATCTCCGCATCCGTGCAGACCATCACCAGGATAAAGCAGGGTAGGGAAGGGGAAAAGGCCCTGGGAAGCAGATTATAGGCAGTGATAATGATGATGATCCCCAGCAGCACCGAGGACAGCGGGCCGGTAGGCAGCGCCACGAAAATGACGCCGACCAGCGCGCCGGCGATCACGCCCACGGTCTGGGTGATGCAGGCTTCCAGAGATTCTTTGAAGGTGGGCTGCACCGCTGCCATAGCGCCCAGCATGGCTAAGATCAGCTTGGAGCTGGTGGCCCCATAGGGCTCCACCAGGATCATGGCGATGATGATCGCCACCGCGGTTTTGATGGTGCGCAGTCCCACGCGAATTCTGCGGCGCTTCATGACAGCCCTCCTGTGGATGATAGAGTTTCGTCATCATACCACGAATTTTGCGAACTGTCAATGCGGGGGACGAAGTGTCCCATTTAAGATAATGGCCGCTTGGATAGAACTCCGGCAGTTTCACCGATCCATATTGACTTCGCTGGATGCCTATGATAATATTCAGCTAAATAACCTGGAATTGCCCATTTTTAAGGGAAAATATCCCTTGCTATGAGGCATTGACAAAGTCCTCCAAAAGCCTTGAAAACAAAGGACTTTTCGCAGTGAACTTATAACATAAAAGACCAGCAGACTCAATTTTCTTATTGAAAAAGAGGTGCTCTCATTGAAGAAATTTATTTATTTCATTCCAGCAGCTCTTTGCCTGGTGCTGGCCCTCACGGCCTGCCAGATCTCCCCAGACTCTGACTCCATCCCGGAGGAACCTGCGGTTACCGAACCAGAGGAAACCCCGGGACCCGAAGTGGACTCTGCCCTGTCCCAGAGGGACCAGGACTGGATCGAGGATATCGAGTATCTGCGGACGGAGTACAAGGAGAGGCACCTGGACCCCTTCTACCTTGTCTCGGAAGAGGAGTTCGACTGGAAGCTGGACCGGATTATCACCCAGGTGAGTGATCTGTCCGACACCGACCTCTTTTTTGAGATCAATGCGGTTATCGCTGGGATGGGCGATGGCCATACCCAGGTCTACCCACCCGCCAGCTTGTATGACCGGCAGTTCCCGATCAACGCCCAGTACTTTGGAGATAAATTATATTTAACGGTTTACCTGGAGGGCTATGATCAGTTCGCGCCCTACCTGCTCCATGAGATCGTGGCCGTGAACGGCATAGATATCACCTACCTCGAACAGAAAGCGGCGTCTCTTGTTAACCCGTTCAACCAGTGGTCTGTCAAAGAGAACTTTTCGAATTACTTTGTCCCGGCGTTTTTTGACTGGGCAGGCTGTGATTACAAAGAGGGCTATACCATCGAGTTCCTGAATGACAACCGGGAAGTCGAATCCATCGAGGTTCCCTTGATAACCAGTGAAGATGTGGGGAGCGGAGCCCGTGTCCGCCATGAAAACTGGGATGCCCTCTTTTCCCAAAAGGGCGGAAACTGGGTAAAATACTATGACGGGGAAAACGGGGGATATATCTATATGTCCTTAGCCAGTCTGACGATCAGCTCACCGAGCACCTTGAGGCTGCTGGCAACAGAAGTAAATAAGCAGCGGGAAGCCCATCCGGAGTGCGGGAAGCTGGCCGTTGACCTTCGGCTCTGCCCCGGCGGAGACGCGTCGGACCTCGTGGCATTCGAGGAAAATATTGAGATGCTGCGCATGGAGCAGGTCTATGTCCTCACCAGCGGCTACTCGGCGTCTGCCGCCACAGCAACGATGGCCTTTTTCAAACAGGAACTGGGCGGGGTGCTTGTCGGCGAGCCTGCGGGGCAGTTCCCTTACATGTTCCACTTGTCCAGTTCTTCGCTGGAACCTGCTGTACTTCCCCACTCTCAGATCATAGTCTATATCTCCGATTCCTGGTACGCTCCGGAAGAGCATGAGAATGTTGACTGGACCCCCGTCGCTGAGGCGTACTACGACGAGGACGGCAAGCTCTACCCATGGGAGAATACCGTCCTTCCGGACGTGTATGTCTACCAGGACATCGAGGACATCCGCCAAGGGAAAGACAGCGTGCTTGAGTGGGTGCTGGCGCAATAAATGTGGTAAAAACTTTAGGAGAAGTGGTTATGGCAAAGGTAAGAAGTGTATTCTATTGTACAGAGTGCGGCAATGAGACGCCCAAATGGGCGGGGAAGTGCCCTGCCTGCGGGGCCTGGAACACCATTGTGGAGCAGGAAGCGGCCCCCAAGGCCAAATCGGGCCGTTCATCCGGCGGCAGAAGCGCCTTTCACTCTGTAAAGGCAATATCCCTGACAGAAGTTGATACAACGGAAGAAATTCGATTTTATACCGGCATGGGGGAGTTGGACCGCGTGCTGGGTGGCGGCGCAGTGAAGGGTTCGCTTGTGCTGGTTGGCGGCGCGCCGGGCGTGGGGAAATCCACCCTGATGCTCCAGATCTGCGGGAGTCTGTGCAGGAACAACCGGGTGCTGTACGTCTCCGGCGAGGAGTCGGTGCGGCAGCTGAAGCTCCGGGCCCAGCGGCTGGGCGTGGGCGGCGGCAATCTGCTGGTGCTGTCGGAGACGGCACTGGAGGATGTGCTGCAATCGGTGTCCGACGAGGAGCCGGATATTTTAATTGTGGACTCCATCCAGACCCTCTACAACGGGGCACTGGACAGTCCTCCGGGCAGCGTCGGCCAGGTGAAGGACTGTACCATGGCTCTCATGCAGCTGGCCAAGGGGAAGAATATCACGGTGTTCGTCATCGGACACGTCAATAAGGAGGGCTCCATTGCCGGACCCAAGGTTCTGGAGCACATGGTGGACTGCGTGCTCTACTTCGAGGGCGAGCAGCACAGCACCTGCCGTATCCTCCGGGCGGCGAAAAACCGCTTTGGGGCCACCAATGAGATCGGCGTTTTCGAGATGCTGGATGCCGGTCTGGAGGAAGTGGAAAACCCCTCCCAGATGCTTCTGTCCGGCCGTCCCGAGGGTGCGCCGGGGACCTGTGTTACCTGCGTGATGGAGGGCGTGCGCCCGGTGCTGGCGGAGATTCAGGCCCTGCTGGCCCCAGCGTCCTACGGCAACGCCAGGCGCTCCAGCAACGGTTTTGACTTTGGACGGGCGGCTATGCTGCTGGCGGTGCTGGAGAAGCGGGGCGGACTGAAGGTCTCCGCCTGTGACGCATACATGAACATCATCGGCGGACTGACCCTGGACGAGCCTGCGGCCGATCTGGCGGCGATCCTGGCGCTGGCCTCCAGCTACCTGGACAAGCCCATTGCCGCAGATCTTGCCGCTATCGGCGAGGTGGGGCTCACCGGTGAGCTCCGGGCGGTGAATAACCTGGACCAGCGGCTCAGCGAGGTCTGCCGCCTGGGGTTCAAGACCTGCATCGTGCCCCTGCGGCGGGGGAAGAAGCCCGCGCCCCAGGAGGGGCTGCGGGTCATTGAAGCCGCCAACATTGGCGAGGCCATCCGGGCCGCGCTGGGGAAGTAGAAAGAAACGAGGTTTACATAAGATGAACCATTTGGGAACCAAAACATTGGAAACGGAGCGGCTGCTCCTTCGGCCTTTCGTCTGGGAGGACCGGGAGGCCATGTTCCGCAACTGGGAATCCGACCCGGAGGTGACGAAATATCTTCGTTGGCAGCACTACACGGCCCTGGAGGATGTGGGTCCAGTCCTGCGGGAGTGGATCGACAGCTACGCAAAGCCGGATTTCTATCAGTGGGCTGTTGTGCCGAAAGCGGTGGGGGAGCCCATCGGCACTATCAGCGTGGTAGGTTACGATGACCGCATCGGCCAGCCGGAAATAGGCTACTGCATCGGCAAACCCTGGTGGCGGCAGGGCTATACCAGCGAGGCGCTGGGGCGTGTCATCGACTTTCTGATCGGCGAAGTGGGGGCCAGCCGAGTGGAGTCCTGGCACGATCCCCGAAACCCCGGTTCCGGCGCGGTCATGCGGAAGTGCGGCATGACTTACGAGGGCACGCTGCGGCAGGCGGACTGGAACAACCAGGGGATCTGCGACGCCAGCGTTTACGCCATCCTGGCGGAGGAGTGGCGGAAAAACCACTGAGAAATGTGCACAGGAGGAAATAGCGGTGAAGATTACAGCCGAAGTAGAAAAGATCATGGAGGAGCGCTTTGGCAGGGATAATGTCATCGCGCTGGCGACGGTGGAGGAGGACATGCCCTGCGTACGCTATGTCAACGCCTTCTATGAGCATGGGGCGTTTTATATCATTACTTACGGCCTTTCCAATAAAATGCGGCAATTGGAGAAAAACCCGCAGGCAGCCATTGCCGGTGATTGGCTTACCGCCCGCGGCCTTGGAAGGGACCTGGGCTATTGGGGAGAAGCGGGCAACGCGGAAATTGCGGATAAACTGCGGCAGGCTTTTTCTTCCTGGATCGATAACGGACATAATGATTTCCAAGATGAAAATACACGGATTCTTCAGATCCGGCTGACAAGCGGCGTCTTATTTTCAAATGGGACGCGATATGATATTGATTTTACCTGACAACCGCCGACTGTTCTGAATTTCCCGGGCAATTTGTGGGATACTACTGTGTAGAACCCTCCAAATGCCAGCTGTTTCGGCTTTTTTTCCGGCAAGGGAAAATTTCCGCCCCAATTTATCTACAAAAGACTTGCAATTATAGCGCGGATACGGTAAAATGTCCGGTAGGAAAGAAATCCTGAGAAAATATTCCAATTTAGGAGGATATCAGATATGGCAACAATTACTGCCGGCGAGTTCCGCAATGGCAAGACTTTCGAGATGGACGGCAAGGTGATGCAGGTCGTCGAGTTCCAGCACGTCAAGCCCGGTAAGGGCGCGGCTTTCGTGCGCACCAAGATGAAGAACGTGGTGACCGGCGCTGTGACCGAGACCAGCTTCAACCCCACTGCCAAGTTTGAGGAAGCCTTCGTTGAGCGCAAGGACATGGAGTACAGCTACAACGACGGCGATCTCTACTATTTTATGGATCAGGAGACCTACGACATGGTGCCCCTGGCCCGGGATCTGCTGGGCGACGCCTTCCGCTTTGTGAAGGAAAACACCATGTGCAAGGTCCTCAGCTATAAGGGCAACGTGTTCGGCCTGGAGTGTCCCAACTTTATGGACCTGGTGGTCACCGATACCGAGCCCGGCTTCGCCGGCAACACCGCCACCAACGTTACCAAGCCCGCCACCCTGGAGACCGGCGCGGAGATCAAGGTGCCCCTGTTCATCGACGTGGGCGACAAGATCACCATCGACACCCGCACGGGCGAGTATCTGTCCCGCTGCAAGGATTGATCTGTGATCCATCGGCCTGGGGCCGTGTGTTTGTAAGAGGAGAACCTGACAACATGACTTTTTGAAAGGAGAATTGCTATGGAGATTCTGGAAAAGGTCGCGTATATGAAGGGTCTGGCGGAGGGCATTGGCCTGGACGTCAAATCCAAGGAGGGGAAGCTCCTCAAGGTAATGATGGACATCCTGGACGATGTCGCCCTGGAGCTTCAGGATATCCGGGACGAGCAGGGGGACCTGGAAGAGGGCCTCGACGCCGTCAGCGAGGATCTGGCGGAGGTGGAGAGCTATCTCTTCGACCAGGAGGATGAGGAAGACGACGAGGATGATGAAGAGGTCTACCAGACCACCTGCCCCAACTGCGAGGAGGAGATCTTCTTCGACGAGACCATCCTGGAAGATGGAAGCGTCCTGTGCCCCAACTGCGGCGAGGAGCTGGAGTTCGATCTGACGGACCTGAGCGGCTGCGGCGGATGCTGCGGCGCCTGCGCCGACGGGGATGAGGACGATCCCGAAGACGAGGATGATGAGGACGACGAGGAGTAAGTCCCCGTTGGATGTAGACAAGCAGAGCTCCTCCGCGCATGGACTACGCGGGGGAGCTTTTGTTTGTGGGAAATTTTTGAAAATAAAAGTAAGTGAGGATGAAGAATATGAAGTGGGACGCCGGTTTACTGCAATGGACGAGAGAGCCGGAAAATTACCGTATATCGGAGGACCGTATTGAGATCTTTACACAGCCCCATACAGACCTCTGGCAGAGAACATATTATCACTTCCGCAATGATAACGCGCCGGTATTGCAGCTGAGCGTAGAGGACAAATATTTTTCCTTTGTGGTCAAGGCCGTGTTTGAAAGCAAGTGCCGGTTTGACCAGGGCGGCGTTGTGATGTATCTGGACAGTGAGAACTGGCTGAAAGCGTCTGTGGAATATGAGAATGAGGAGATCCAGCGTCTGGGCAGCGTTGTGACCAATGATGGGTACTCCGATTGGGCGACAACGGATGTGGACGCTTCTATAAAGGCAATGTGGTTCCGTCTGAGCCGCAGGGAGGATGATTTCTGCGTGGAAAATTCGCTGGATGGAGTGAATTTCAAGCAGATGCGTATCTGCCACATGCGCCATGCCGATGGGGCGGTTCCCATTGGCATCTATGCGTGCAGCCCGGAGGATTCCTCCTTCAGAGCGGTGTTTACCAATATGGAACTCACGGAGTGCCGCTGGCTTGCCCACGACGGGCAGGCGCCGGATCAGGAAGATTGAGAGATAAGCAGGAAAAATCCTTGCAATCTACCCAAAAATCCGATATAATATCACCCGTGTGAAATTTTTGCCGGGGTGCGCCCGGACAATATACAAAGAGAGTGTGATTTGCTTTGAAGTACGATTTCGCGACAATTGAGCCCAAATGGCAGAAGCGCTGGGAGGAGGGCAAGGTTTTCGCCGCCTCCGACCACAGTGAGAAGCCCAAGTTCTATGGCCTCATTGAGTTCCCCTATCCCTCTGCCCAGGGACTCCACGTGGGCCATCCCCGTCCCTTTACCGCTATGGACATCGTTACCCGCAAAAAGCGGATGGACGGATACAACGTTCTGTTCCCCATCGGCTTTGACGCCTTCGGCCTGCCCACGGAGAACTACGCCATCAAGAACCATATCCATCCCGCCATCGTCACCAAGCAGAACATCGTCAACTTCACCCGCCAGCTGAAAATGCTGGGCTTTGGCTTTGACTGGGACCGTGTGGTGGACACCACCGACCCCAACTACTACAAGTGGACCCAGTGGATTTTCCTCCAGCTCTACAAGAAGGGGCTGGCCTACAAGGCCACCATGCCCGTCAACTGGTGTACCTCCTGCAAGTGCGTCCTGGCCAACGAGGAAGTGGTGGAGGGCGTCTGTGAGCGCTGCGGCGCACCGGTCATCCGCAAGGAGAAGAGCCAGTGGATGCTGAAAATTACCGAGTATGCCCAGCGGCTCATTGATGACCTGGACGATCTGGACTTCATTGAGCGGGTCAAGATCCAGCAGAAGAACTGGATCGGCCGCTCCACCGGCGCGGAGGTCACCTTCAAGGCCACCACCGGCGATGATATCGTCGTCTTCACCACCCGCCCCGACACCCTCTTCGGCGCGACCTACATGGTCCTATCCCCGGAGCATGAGCTGATCAAAAAGTGGATGCCCCTGCTCAAGAACGCGGACGAGGTGCAGGCGTATCAGCGCGCCGCCGCCTCCAAGAGCGACCTGGAGCGCACGGAGCTGAACAAGGAGAAGACCGGCGTGTGCCTGGACGGCGTGAAGGGCGTGAACCCGGTGAATGGACGGGAGATCCCCATCTTTATCTCCGACTACGTGCTGGCCACCTACGGCACCGGTGCCATCATGGCCGTGCCCGCCCACGATGACCGCGACTGGGAGTTCGCCAAGAAGTTTAGCTGTGAGATTATCGAAGTGGTCTCCGGCGGCGAGGATGTACAGAAAGCCGCCTTTACCGCCAAGGACGACACCGGCATCCTGGTCAACTCCGAGTTCCTCAACGGCCTGACTGTCAAGGCCGCCATCCCCGTCATCACCAAGTGGCTGGAGGAGAAGGGCATCGGCGAGGCCAAGGTTAACTATAAGCTCCGCGACTGGGTGTTCTCCCGCCAGCGGTACTGGGGCGAGCCCATCCCCATGGTCTGGTGCGAGAAGTGCGGCTGGCAGCCCCTGCCGGAGGACCAGCTGCCTCTGCTGCTGCCGGAGGTGGAGAGCTACGAGCCCACCGACGACGGCGAGAGCCCCATCAGCAAGATGACCGATTGGGTTGCTACCACCTGCCCCTGCTGCGGCGGCCCCGGTAAACGGGAGACAGACACCATGCCCCAGTGGGCCGGGTCCAGCTGGTACTTCCTGCGCTACATGGACCCCAACAACGACAAGGCCCTGGCCTCCAAGGAAGCCCTCGACTATTGGTCCCCGGTGGACTGGTACAACGGCGGCATGGAGCACACCACCCTGCACCTGCTCTACAGCCGGTTCTGGCACAAGTTCCTCTATGACATCGGTGTGGTGCCCACCAAGGAGCCCTATCAGAAGCGCACCAGCCACGGCATGATCCTGGGCGAGGGCGGCGAGAAGATGTCCAAGTCCCGGGGCAACGTGGTGAACCCGGATGATATCGTCAAGGCCTACGGCGCGGACACGCTGCGCATGTATATCATGTTCATCGGCGACTTTGAGAAGGCCGCCGCCTGGTCCGACAATGCGGTGAAGGGCTGCAAGCGCTTCCTGGACCGCGTGTGGAACCTGTCCGAGAGCTGCACCGACAGTCTGGAGTACACCCCCGCCAATGAGTCCGGCATCCACAAGACGATCAAGAAGGTGGCGGACGATATCGAGGCCATGAAGTTCAATACCGCCATCGCCGCTATGATGGCTCTGGTGAACGACTTCTACGCCAACGGCTGCTCTAAGGGCGACATGAAGACCCTGCTGCTGCTGCTGAATCCCTTTGCGCCCCATATGTGCGAGGAGCTGTGGGAGAACATGGGCTTTGCCGCGGCGGAAGGGAAGATGGCCTGCCAGATGTCCTGGCCTGCTTACGATGAGAGCAAGACGGTTGCCTCCTCTGTGGAGATGGCCGTTCAGGTCCAGGGCAAGCTGCGCGGCACCATCAACGTCCCTGTGGACAGCGAGGAAGCTGTTGTGGTCGAGGCCGCCAAGGCTGTCGATAAGGTGGCCCGTGCCATCGAAGGTATGGACATCGTGAAGGTGATCCACGTAAAGAACAAGCTGGTGAACCTGATTGTGAAGCCTGCGAAGTAAAAATAAAAACGGCGCGGTATGTCTCGGCATACCGCGCCGTCTGTGTGTTATGGAAAGGAGCTCCGGATGGAGTATACGAAAGCGGACCTGCTGGAGGCCAAACGGCAGATCGATTCCACCCTGCACAAGCTGGAAGAAACGATCAAAACCCTTGAAGCGAAGGAACAGCCGCAGAGGTACAGGTCGCAGATCACACTGGCAAAGAACCGGGTAAAAGCGTTCACACTGGCAAATAGTCTCATTGAAAGGGAACTACTGCATTTATGACTATGGCTTCTCCCAGAAGGTCCAGCCAACGCAGGGCTCAAATCCAATCTTTGCATAAAAGGGGTCCGCGCCGCCGGTCATGTGCGTAGCGCCCAGCGGCTTCATCCTGCGGTAGAGCTCGGAGAGGGCGGCAGCGGCCAGGCCCTTGCGGCGGTACTGCGGAACAGTACACAGAGGCTCCATATAGGCCAGATGGTTTTCCGGCGTCCACCACATACCGGCAAAGCAGACATATTCCCCCAGCTCGTTCTCAATCGCCACATCATAGTTGTATGTAGTGTGCGGGGTGGCCATAAGTCTGAGCACGCTTTCATATTCTCCGTCCCATAGACCTTCTGATGCTTCGTGGTCAAAGCCCTTCCAGCAGCATTCGGATATCTTTGCGGCATCCAGCTTCTCCGGCTCCACGAACCGGAAGCCCTCTGGCAGGGGATGGTTCAGCGATTTACGGAAATCAAAGCCCCGATCTGCATAGCCACCTGTCTGCGCGTAACCGGCCCGGCCCGCGGCTTCCATAAGAGCTGTCTGCCCCGCAAACAGGACCAGCCTGTTTTTTCCGTTTTGTTTTGGCATATCGCTGGCTGCGTAGGCGACCAGTTCTTCCGCCAGTTCTTCATATCCCGGACGCAGGCTGATGTAGGTATCGCTGACAGGATTTTCATGAAAGACAAGCGCGGCAATTTTGCCGCCATCCCTCCAGATACGCCACCGGTGGGTATGGTACGTGTCCATCCAAGTACTGGAAAGGGCGTATTCCAGAAACGGCGCGGGAACACCGTTTCGCCAGTCCTGTTCATAGATTTCTGTTGAAAAATTTCTGATGTCCATAAAATCGCACAGGATTCTGAAATTTTGTGTGGTAATATGTTTCATAATCATTCTCCTTTTGGTTAGTGCAGCGCGTGTTTCATGATGCGGTCAGAAAAATGGCAAAAAGGCGGATGATCCTGTATTGGATCATCCGCCGCAGTCCACGCAAAAAGATGCCCCATATAAAATGGAACATGATATGAGGAATGGATGATCTGTCTATCTTTCAGGCAACAAAACAAAACGCATCGCTGCGTTGGTTTGTTCTTACTTGGTTTTACCTGGACGGATAGATTACAGAATCATCTTTTCACCCCTTTTTTGTTAGTGCCCCTATCCTAACATGGACCGAAGCAGATGTCAACAAAAAATTAGATTACTTCGCTTATATTGCGCGACAAAAGTTTATGGCGCAGGAAATGAAAAACCTATTGACTTTGAGCATACTCCAAGTGTTATGCTGGAGAGCAGGAAGAAACTACTCAGAACATAGAAAAGGAGACGATACAACATGCAATACCGTACATTGGGCCGCACCGGCATCCAGGTGGGCGAGATCGGAATGGGCTGCGAGGGGTTTATCGACAAGACGCCTGAGCAGATTCGGGAGATGGTGGATCTGATGGAGTCCGCCGGGGTCAACTGTATCGACCTCTATACCCCGAATCCCCAGGTCCGCGGCGATCTGGGCACAGCGCTGGAGGGTAGGAGGGAGAAATTTGTCCTCCAGGGACACCTCTGCTCCGTATGGAAGAACGGTCAGTACCTGCGCACCCGCGACCTTGCCGAGACGAAAGCGGGCATGGCCGAACAGCTGCGCCTGCTGAAAACCGATTATCTTGATATCGGCATGATCCACTACGTGGACGCCATGAGCGACTGGGAGACCGTGGTGAAAACCGGGATCCTGGACTACGCCTTGGAGCTGAAAGCCGCCGGAACCATCAGGAGCGTGGGCATGTCCAGCCACAACCCGGAGGTTGCCCTCGCGGCGGTCAATACGGGGAAGATCGACGTGCTGATGTTCAGCGTGAACCCCTGCTACGACCTCCAGCCCGCCAATGAGGACGTGGAGGAGCTGTGGGCGGACAAGAACTATGAGAAGCCCCTGGTGAACATGGACCCCCAGCGGCAGGAGCTGTACGAAACCTGCCAGCGGCTGGGCGTGGGCATCACGGTGATGAAGGCCTTCGGCGGCGGCGACCTGCTGAAAGCGGATATGTCCCCGGCGGGGGTGTCGCTGACGGCTTTCCAGTGCCTGCACTACGCCCTGACCCGTCCGGCGGTGGCCTCCATCATGTGCGGGGCCAGGTCCATGGAGGACCTGCGGGCCAGCATTGCCTACGAGGAAGCCTCCGAGGAGGAGAAGGACTACGCCGCCGCCTTTGCCGCCATGCCGAAAATCAGCTGGGTGGGCCACTGCATGTACTGCGGCCACTGCGCCCCCTGTCCCAAGGGGATTGATGTGGCGAATGTGACCAAGTTCCTCAACCTCTGCAAAGCTCAGGGCGAGATTCCGGAGACCGTCCGGGAGCACTACGCCGCTCTGCCCCACAAGGCGGGGGAGTGCGTGGCCTGCGGCGCCTGCGAGAAGCGCTGTCCCTTCGGCGTGAACGCGGTGGAGAACATGAAGCAGGCGGCGGAGCTCTTCGGCGCGTAAGGAGACGGTGCAATGACCATTGCAGAGACAAGCAGAAAGTACAACATAACCGCCGACACCCTGCGGTATTACGAGCGCATCGGCATCATTCCCCCGGTGCCCAGGACCAAGGGGGGCATCCGGGACTATGACGAGGCGTCCTGTCGGTGGATCGAGCTGATGAAGTGTCTGCGCTCCGCCGGGGTGCAGATCGAGGCGCTGATTGAATATGCCGCCCTGTGCCGGCAGGGGGAGGGCACCGAGGAGCGCCGTAAGGAGATCCTGATGGAACAGCGGGATCAGCTCCTGGCCCGGATGGAGGAGATGCAGAACTCCCTGGACCGGCTGAATTATAAGATCGAGAACTACGACAAAATCCTGCGTGGAAGAGAAGAAAGAGAGTAAAAAAGACCGGGCGGCAGTGCCGTCCGGTCTTTCAGACTGTCGAAAAAGCCCTCCGCAGGAGTTTCGCCGCCGCAGCGGCGAAATAAATCCAATCGTTTTTCCCGCGGCGTGCACGTGGGAAAAACACTTTGCGCGGAGTGAGCGTCGAATTGTGCGCCTTGGGCGCACAACCGAGGCGCAGAGCGCAGCGAAACCTATTCAAAAAAGAT
>JAAVHD010000085.1 GCA_014799915.1 Oscillibacter sp. | reverse complement strand
GTAATAAATGAGGGATTCTTAAACCGTAGGTTTAAGCGACTTTTTGCCTTCTTTTTGTTCGCACAAAAAGAAGGCGCAGGGTCCGGGGGCGCGGAGCCCCCGGGCTGAAGGGCAGAAGAATCTGCCGTTCGCGCCCGCAGGGCGCGAAGATCACTGCCCTGCGGCACCGCAGCAAAGAAGGAGTCTTCATAAATGAAAAGATTCAAGGGCATCTACTGGCGGACCTTCACCGTCACCGTAGGCATGGTGGCTTTGACCTTAGTCCTGCTGGGGGCGTCCTTTTTTTCTCTGACATACAGCTATATTATGACGGAAAAGAGGAGCGAGCTGAAGGACCGGGCGGAGATCATTGCCCAAATGGCCCTGGACGCCTACGCCAAGCCCGGCACCGCCCTGGCCAGGGGCGAGGACATCCGCTCCATGCTGGACGTGGCCGAGCTCATGAGCGGCACCGACTTCCTGATCTGGATCCCCTACGAAAATGCTTTCATCGGCACCGACACCACCATGGAAAACGGCCAGGAATTGACCCTGCCCGCCGCCATGGGGGAAAAGCTCGCCAAGGGCGAGGTCTACATGGGCGCGTCCACCCTGGGCTACTATGAAAAGCCCCGGGCTGTGGTGGCCGTGCCTGCCCGCACCGAGGGGCTGGTGGAGATCGGTCCCGTTCTGGCCATTGCGGAGCCCAACGCCATGACCGAGATGTGGCGGGCCTTCCTGGGCATCTTCGGTATGACCGCCATTACCGTGCTGCTTATTGCCTTCGTAGCGACAGCCACTACTGCCATGCAGCAGACCAAGCCCATCCGGGATATGGCCTCCGCCGCGCGGAAGTTTGCTGAAGGCAACTTTGATGCCCGGGTTCACAGCACCGGACGGGAGGACGAGATCGGAGAGCTAATCGAATCCTTCAACGCCATGGCCGACTCCCTGCAAAAGACCGAGCAGCAGCGACGGGAGTTCATCGCGAATATCTCCCATGAGCTGAAGACCCCCATGACTACCATCGCCGGCTACGCTGACGGCATTCTGGACGGGGTCATCTCCCCGGAGGAGGAGCGGCAGTACCTGTCCATCATCTCCGATGAGAGCCGCCGCCTGGCCCGTCTGGTGCGCCGGATGCTGGATGTGAGCCAACTGCAAAGCATGGACCTCATCAAGCAGAAGGTTCCCTTCGACCTCTCGGAGTCCATGCGCCGGGTATTGGTGAGCATGGAGAAGAAGATCACCGGCCGGGGGCTTGACGTGGACGTGGAGATCCCCGAGGACCCGGTGATGGTGCTGGGGGACAACGACCTGCTGACCCAGGTGGTCTACAATCTGCTGGAAAATGCGGCCAAGTTCGCCTCACAGGGCAGCACCCTGTTCCTGGGCCTGGAGAAAAAGGGGGAGAAGGCGGTGGTCACGGTACGCAACACCGGCCAGACCATCCCGCCGGAGGAGATCCCCCTGCTGTTCGAGCGGTTCCACAAATCGGACCGCTCCCGCAGCGAGGACAAGGACGGTGTGGGGTTGGGGCTGTACATCGTCCGCACTATTCTGGAGCAGCACCATGAAAAGATCACCGCCGAGAGTGAGAACGGCATAACCACCTTCTCCTTCACCGTACAGCTGGCGGAGGAAATCGTGAAAACTGTGTGAGGGAGCAAACATGGATACTTTATGGAGGGAATTTCAAATCCCATCGCCGGAGGAGCGCCGGGAGGTGGTCCTGACTTACCGCCCGCCGGAGGACGAGGTGACGCTGCGCTATGAGCGTCCCCTGCCGGCGTGTATGCGTGCAAAGGAGGACCCCTTTGCCGCCCCCGCTCCGGGTTGGAAAACGGACCCCGCCAATCCGCTGAATCCGCCGGAAAAGCCTAAGGCCCACTGGGGCGTGCGGATCTATGTGGGCATCAGCCTGCTGCTGATTATCTGCTGCCTGGGTGTGGGGATCTGGTATGTCACCCAGTACGGCTTTGATCTGCCCGGGAGCGGGCGGAGACCCGATACCCGCGGCGATATGCCGCCCTGGGAGGAATACTACTATTATTGGGATTCCATGGAGCCGGAGGAGACTGAAATTACCATCCCCTCTTACCCCAAGGGCGGCGACACCCGCCTGGCCCTTACCTCTGACGAGGGCCTCCCGGTGCTGACCCTCAAGGAGGTCTATGACCAGGTGACCCCCTCCGTGGTGGCGGTGCTGGGACGACAGGAGATGTACGCCAGCGTAGGCACCGGGGTGATCTTCTCCGAGGACGGGTACATCCTCACTAACTGCCACGTCATTGCCGGGTGCAGCAGCTGCGCCATATGGATCTCCGACGACTACGGCATCGACCAGCAGTTTGAGGCCCGGGTGGTGGGCTATGACGAGGACGCGGACCTGGCGGTGCTGAAAGTGGAGGCCGAGGGCCTGCCTGCGGCGGAGTTCGGCATCTCCGACGATCTCCAGGTAGGGGACCCGGTGTACGCCATCGGCAACCCCCTGGGCGTGGAGCTGCGAAATACCCTGACTGACGGCATCGTCTCCGCCATCAACCGGGATGTGGACGTGGACGGCGTGACCATGACCCTAATCCAGACTACCGCCGCCCTGAACTCCGGCAATTCCGGCGGGCCGCTCATCAACCAGTACGGCCAGGTCATCGGCATCAACACCATTAAGATGATGAGCGAGTACGACACCATCGAGGGCCTGGGCTTCGCCATTCCATCCAGCATCGCCCTGCGCTGGGTCAACGAGCTGATAGAGTACGGCAAGCTCCAGCCCCAGCCGGTGCTGGGCGTCACCGTCAACCGTATTCCGGAAACTCTGCCGGACGGGCGCACCGGCCTGAGGCTGGAGGAGGTCACGGAAGGACTCAGCGGGGACCGGGCTGGCCTGGAGGCGGGGGACTATCTGACTGCCTTCAACGGCCAGGAGGTCCTTGGATATGAGCAGCTTCTGGGGCTTCGCCGCCAGCTCTATGTGGGCGATGAGGTGCCTGTTCAAGTCTGGCGGGACGGGGAGTATCTGGAGTTTACCATGATTATGATGGCGGAGTGATTCCTGTGCGATGGCTGTTTCCGGCAGTCATCTGCGTACTGGGGACCTCGGCTATGGATAGTTAAAGAGATCTGGGTGACGGAACGGTTTGGACGATCGGAGGGGAAATGAAGTGGGTCCTGACGTACTCTTTTTCTTCAACAGAGACCCCGACGCCCTGCCGCTCTATGAGATTTTTGAGGCCAGAGTTCTGGCGGAGGTGGAGGACGTTGCTATCCGGGTCCAGAAGACCCAGATCACCTACACCAATCCCAGAGTTTTTGCTGCGGTCTCTTTCCTCCCTGCCCGGAAGAAGGCCCAGCGACCGGAGCACTACATCACCGTCACCCTGGGTCTGAACCGCTGTCTGGACTCACCACGGGTGGACGTGGTTTCCGAGCCATACCCCAACCGGTGGACCCACCATCTGCTGATTGCCTCCCCGGAGGAGATCGACGAGGAGCTGATGGAGTGGGTCCGGGAAGCCGCCGCGTTTGCCGCGCGAAAAGGCCGTTGACACCGGATGTCCTCTGTGCTATGATGTTGTCTCACGTGCTCAAAATCAAAACCTGCGCGAAAAAGGAGGCATAGTCATGCAATTAGAAACTCAGCGGCTCCTTCTGCGGGAGCTCACCCCGGACGACTTTAACACTCTGTATGAGATCCTCTCCGACTCGGAGACCATGCGGCACTACCCTGCGCCCTTTGACCGGGAGAAGGTGCGGTACTGGATCGAGTGGAATCTGGAGAATTATGCGGTATTTGGCTTCGGCCTGTGGGCGGTGGTGCTGAAAGAGACCGGGCAGATGATCGGCGACTGCGGCATCACCATGCAGAACATCCACGGGAAGATCAAGCCGGAGATTGGCTACCACATCCACAAGGACCACCAGCGGCGGGGCTATGCCTCCGAGGCAGCAACCGCCTGCCGGGACTATATCTTCCGGAACACCCCCTTCCGCACCATCTATTCCTACATGAAGTATACCAACGAGGGCTCCTGGTGCACCGCCATGAAAAACGGCATGGCACTGGTAGAGGAGTTCGAGGACCCCGTTAACACCGTCACCAGAGTCTACGCCATTACCCGCGAAGCGTGGAAAAATCTTAAATAGACGCGACAGATCCCTCGGCACATAAGCCGGGGGATCTGTCATATCTGTTTTCTGGTTACTTCACCGCCGCGAAGCCCTTCTCCAGATCGGCAATGATGTCGTCAATATGCTCGGTACCGATGGAGAGGCGGATGGTATTGGGCTTGATGCCCTGATCTGCCAGCTCCTCAGCGGTGAGCTGGGAGTGGGTGGTGGTGGCCGGATGGATCACCAGGCTCTTTACATCCGCCACGTTGGCCAGCAGGGAGAAGATCTCCAGGCTGTCGATGAACTTGTGGGCCTCCTCCTGACCGCCCTTGATCTCGAAGGTGAAGATGGACGCGCCGCCGTTGGGGAAATATTTCTCGTACAGGGCGTGGTCCGGATGGTCGGGCAGGGAGGGATGGTTGACCTTCTCCACTTGGGGATGGTTGGACAGGAACTCCACAACCTTCTTCGTATTTTCCGCATGGCGGTCCAGACGCAGGGAGAGGGTTTCCACGCCCTGGAGCAGCAGGAAGGCGTTGAAGGGGGAGATGGCGGCGCCCATATCCCGCAGCAGGATGGCGCGGATGTAGGTGACGAAAGCGGCAGGACCGGCGGCATCCACGAAGGAGACGCCGTGGTAGCTGGGGTTGGCCTCGGCAATGGGGGCATACTTGCCGGACTTCTTCCAGTCGAACTTGCCGGAGTCCACGATCACGCCGCCCAGAGTGGTGCCGTGGCCGCCGATGAACTTGGTGGCGGAGTGGACCACGATGTCCGCACCGTGCTCAATGGGACGGATCAGATACGGGGTGCCGAAGGTGTTGTCGATCACCAGGGGCAGGCCGTGCTCATGGGCGATGGCCGCAATGGCGTCGATGTCGGGGATATCGCTGTTGGGGTTGCCCAGGGTTTCCAGATAGACGGCCTTGGTGTTGGGCTGGATGGCGGCGGTGAGCTCCTCCAGGTTGTGAGCGTCCACAAATGTGGTGGACACGCCGAACTGGGTCAGGGTGTGGGCCAGCAGGTTGTAGCTGCCGCCGTAGATGGTCTTCTGGGCTACGATATGGTCCCCGGCCTGGGCCAAGGCCTGGATGGTGTATGTGATGGCCGCCGCGCCGGAGGCGGTGGCCAGGGCGGCCACGCCGCCCTCCAGGGCTGCGATGCGCTTCTCGAACACGTCCTGGGTGGAGTTGGTCAGACGGCCATAGATATTCCCCGCGTCCGCCAGTCCAAAGCGGGCGGCGGCGTGGGCGGAGTTCCTGAAGACGTAAGAGGTGGTCTGATAGATGGGCACCGCGCGGGCGTCGGTGGCGGGATCGGGCTGCTCCTGACCTACGTGGAGCTGAAGGGTCTCAAATTTATAGTTGCTGCTCATGATATATTCCTCTTTCATTTATTATTATAATGTAGGGTGTGCGGCTACGCCGCGCACGATGTGCAGACCTCGCCCTGCTGAAGCAGGGGCTTGACGGCACATTATTGTTTTGTGTTTCACACAAAACGATTCACATTCGCCCACATCTAAAATTGCACCGGAGCAGCTGAGGAAACAAAATGTTCATACCGCCGCCTCCTTTTACATACCAACCAACTTACTTAGCGGGTTTAGCGGTATATTACCACAACAGACCTCTGCTGTCAATCCCTTTCCATAAATTCAGCGTATCCGCCAATTTCTGACGGATACGCTGCTCGTTTTCCGGTAATTTTTGTCCGGCTCACCGCAGGGGCCTGTGGAGCAGGTGAACCCCAGATCGTTCTTACTCTCTCAGTCTTTCGAATCTCCAAAGCTCATGTTGGCGAAGATCCGCTCCATCCGTTGGTTGGGAAACCGCTCGTCCACAAACTCCCAAAAGGAATTAGGAGCCTCCCGTCCCTCCAGCCGCTGGGCCCACCGGCCCACGGCCACGCAGGAGACGATGACATTGAAGATCATAAACACAGTCAGCGCCCAGGTCAGAGGCCTACCCGCCTTATTCGGTATTTTCAGAATCCACTTGGACATCCTTGGGTAGAGGTCCTTAATCCATATGATCCCCAGGATTCCCCAGAAGACTGAGTAGGTAAAGCAGATCCTGCCGTTGATGTTCAGCGGCATATTGCTGTAGTCCCAGGATCGGGAGCCCAGCAGGACCTCCTGCCCCCAGGAGCACACGTACTCCAGTGCGCTGCCCACGATGAAGCCTCCGCAGAAGGACCACAGCCTCCCCCGGTTCCGGTATTTGTACAGCGCTATAGTCAGGAACGCCGCGCCCGCGCCATAGAGCAGGTTAAAGGGCCCGTAAACCAATCCCCGGCGGCTCTCAATGATCCCGTACCGGGCAAAGGCCCACATCATCTCGATAATGACCCCGGCAAAGCTGCCCACGATGCACACCAGTAGGATCTTGTAGATATTCATCCCCCGGGCGAAGTGGTTCAGCCGCTTCTCCGCCAGGTCAATAGCAGCGTTGGCGGGAGGATTGGGGGCATACCACTTTCGGTTCCGGCTCTTGCGCAGGTCCCGCAGCCGGGCGTGGGTCTCGTCCTCCAGCTCCACCACGGCCTGATAGGACTGGGCCAGGGATTTAGATGCCCGGTGCAGCCGGTCCAGCTCCCCCTGTACGGCATCCAGCATGGGCTTGGATGCGTCGCTGGGTGCTCCCCCCTGCCACTTGGGCCCCAGGGCCTCCTCCGCCAGGCGTTCGTAATAGCGCCGCTCCATCTCCACCCGGGTACGTCCCACGGCGGGATAGACTGTGCCGCATAAGCTCTCCAGCTCCTCCGCCGCAAAGACAGATATTTCCTCAGGCGGTTTGTTCATCAGTTCTTTCTCCATGGAAGCCTCCTTCTCGGAATGGGATTCTGGAAGATACTTTACCTGTTCCGGCTCCTCTTGTCAACCGGCATTCTCCCCAATCCTTGCTGAATTTGCTATTCCCCAACTTTTCCGGCCTGGGCATGTTGACATAACGATGTGGAAAACTCTGTGGATAATGTGCAAAACCCCCGTAAAAAGGGGGTCTCGCCCGGTTCCCAGAAATTATGTGTGGAAATAGAGGAGGTACTTTTCAGAGAGTTGTTTCGTTTTTTCACAATGGAGGGGTGCCGCCGCTGCGCGGCGGCCCTGGCTATAATCTTATTTCAGATTCGCCCCTGCCGGGGCGGGGCCTTCTTTTCGCTTGTGCGAAAAGAAGCAAAAGCACCCTCAAGGAGGCTTCGCCACCCTTGAGAATCCCCTAATGTATTTGTTTAGTTACGCTACGACGTAACGGGTTTGATCCTACCGAAGTGCTCACCCATATGCTCGGTGCCTATCGTCTACCCGTTTGTTCTATGTTAGCCAGCAGCAAGATCTGCTTCTATTCCCACTACCTGGCCACCGCCAAAGGATGATTTTATGCGCCATCCATTTCACGCACCATCCCTGTAGGGGCGCACAATGTGCGCCCGCTTCTAAAGGGCTGCTGTGTGGTTGGTAGAACGGCGGGCCGGGGTCGTCCCGCCCTACGAATGCACCATTGATAGACCGGCTGTAGGGCACGATGACTCGGCGCACCGCACGGTAATT
>JAAVHD010000084.1 GCA_014799915.1 Oscillibacter sp. | reverse complement strand
TGGCCAAAATCAGGGAAAAGAAAATCGCCGCTGGGCACAAGCCGGATGATCACGAGGAACAGAGCTATATCGGCCCAGCCATTTAGACCTTCAAATTTTGGTCCACAGAAAACAAAGAAAAGGGTAGCTTTCTTCACCAAAGTGTGGTATGTGTTGTAGCTACCAAAGAAAGGAGTTGATGCCCCATGGCAAAACGCCGCGCCAACGGCGAAGGAAATATCCGTAAGCGAAGCGACGGCCGCTGGGAAGGCCGCTATACCGCCGGATACGATCCGGTTACCGGTAAACGCATTATCAAAAATGTCCTCGGCAAAACTCAAGGCGAGGTTAAGCAGAAATTAGCAAAGGTTCTGGAGGAAACCAAGGACCTTGATGTAATCCGTGCCGAAGAATACACCGTCGCCACCTGGCTGAAAACATGGTATGACCTCTACGCTAAGCCCAACGTCCGCCTCGCCACAGCAAACCGGTACCAGCTGATGATCGAAACCTATACCGTCCCCCGGATCGGCAAAATCAAACTCACCAAACTGACCTCCCGCGACCTTCAAAAAATGTATAAAGATCTCATGGAAAACGGACGTGTCCATGTTGGGAAGGACCAAAGCCCCGGCCTAAGCAGCACCACAGTCCGCAGTGTGCACCTCATGCTCCACTGTGCCTTTGAGCGGGCAGTCAAAGAGCGGCTGATCCCTCGTAATCCTACCGATGACTGCATCGCTCCGAAGGTCCAGAAGTTCGAGAGAAAGACTCTCCGGCCAGAGGATATGAAAGCCTACCTGGACGCAGCGAATGCCAGAGAACTCCTCCCGATGTTCTACCTGGCACTGGTCAGCGGACTCCGGAAAGGTGAGCTGGTTGCCCTCCTCTGGGATGACCTAGACATAGAAAACAAAACGATCTTCGTCAGCAAACAATATGTCCGCAACCCCAACGGAGAACTGACCCTCTCCCGTCCTAAAACTGAAACCTCCGTCCGCAGAGTGTCCATCCCGCAGGAAGCGGTAGATCTCCTGATCCAGGAACACAACAAGCATCCTGATAATCAGTACATGTTCCCATCTCCAGCCACCGGAGAGATGTACCACCCCGACTCCGTAGCGAAGCTCCATGAAAAGATTCTCAAAGATGCTGACCTTGAGCACATCCCGCTCCATGGCCTCAGGCACACCTTTGCCACAGTAGCCCTCCAAAATGGCGTAGATGTGAAAACCGTCAGCAGTATGCTTGGCCACTACGACGCAGGCTTCACCCTCCGCACCTACACCCACGCCACCCGGCAAGTCCAAAACCAAGCAGCAGAAACCATGGGCAACTTCATGGCCCAGGTCATGTAACCAAAAAAATCCAACACACCCGCCAAAAAGGGGAGAGGTTCCTATCCGGACCTCTCCCCTCCGTCGTGGTTCATCCTATTGTGGGTCACGGTGTGGGTCAGCAAAAAACCGCAAAAATAAATCCCCCCAAAAAGTTATCTAAACAAGAAAAATCTCCCCGAAACCAACCAGTTTCAGAGAGATTTTGGAGCTGCTGACCAGATTTGAACTGGTGACCTCATCCTTACCAACTGATTGGAAACCCGGAAACTGCTAATATATAGCAGTTTCCGGGCCTTTTTGTTCCGGAAAAATCAAGTTTTCCGTCCTATCCGCTCCACTGGTTCCATCCGCTTCTTTCGCCGTGTGGGTCAGGTTGTGGGTCAAGCGCTCAATTTGCCACACGCCGAACCGGATTGACCCTTCTGAATTTCATGGCCTGCTCTGGGGTAGTTTCAGGACAGTCCTCGTCAAAGGTGATAGGCATGGTTCTGGCCCGTTCTAATTCCTTCAATTCCTCTGGCGTAAAGGCCAACTCGTTTATAAGCTCCCTTGTCAAATCAGCAGCGTTTGCCATAATAAACACCTCTTTCGAAACTGGTGGCCAACCGTGCAGAAATCAGCCGAGTGACCTCACCAGATTTTCCGTTCTCGTCAATAATCACTCTCTCTGTATACACTACAAACAGGATATCGTCTACCCTGTGAGTATCCTGCAAATTCCCAATAATAGTAAAATTCCCTACAGAAGTATCCCCTATCGTATCATAGCGGTCTTCATCACCGCTGTGGGCCTCATCGTAGAACTCAATGCGATCATAATCGAAAAACACACGCGCAGCACTCCTAAAAGATATTCCGTGTTTCTCGATATTTTTCCGATTTTTCTCCGAATCATACTCAAAAAGCAGTCCGCCTAAAGTGAACCGGACTACAGTTTCTTCATTTCCCACAAAAACACCGTCCTCGGTTCGCATAATAGCCTTCGGTCGCTTACAGTATAACACAGTTTCAGGAAAAAAGAAAGAGGAACCGCATATCAAAATCTGCGCCACTGTAAACAAAGATAGCGACAATCTCTGTTAATAGCTTCCCCTCCCTCTATCATGTGTCTAAAATATGCACTCTTCCCTTTGTGAGATTAGGTAATCACGGCCCTGCACAATTTTTATTTTTGTCCCAGTATTGACTTTTTTGTCCCACTCGTGTATAATGCACATGCTGGAGGTGATGGCGTGAAGAAAAAAAGCATTATCAGCTTAATTAGATACCATGCAGAAAAGAATGAAGCAGGGTTTAGAAATGAGGCCTACGAAATCGCAAGAGACTTCGATTCTTCTGGCGATTACCAGTTAGCTGAATACATTATGTCTCTACTTTCCGATACAAACACATTTATACCTCAAATGAATGAGTATGATTCTACATTCTTTGAACGACTAGAGACCACCGAGGATATGCTCTTACTCCCAGACACAATAACACAGGACTTACTCGGCATAGTTAACGCAATTTCACACCATATTGGAATCAACAAGTTTCTTTTCCAGGGAGAACCTGGGACTGGAAAAACCGAAGCAGTCAAACAGCTTGCCAGAATTCTTAGCAGAGAAATTTTTATGGTTGACTTTTCCGCTGTTATTGACAGTAAGCTTGGTCAAACGCAAAAAAATTTATCTGAGCTGTTTAAGGAAATCAATGGATTTTCCCAACCAGAAAAATTGATAATTTTGTTTGATGAAATCGACGCCATCGCTTTGGACCGCACAAACCCTAACGATTTGCGGGAAATGGGCCGGGCCACTTCGGCTATGCTGAAAGGGTTTGATCGGATAAGTACAGACATTGTTATCATTGCTACTACGAACTTATATGAGCATTTTGATAAAGCTCTTATCCGCCGTTTCGATTCTGTTGTAGATTTCAATCGGTATACAAGGGAAGATCTTATTTCTATTGCAGAAAAAATGATGGATCGATACCTTAATAAATTTAAATTGGCAAATAGAGATATTCGGTTGTTCCGGAAAATAATTAATTTGTTTGATCCTATTCCTTATCCAGGTGATCTAAAGAATATCATCAAAACATCTATCGCTTTCAGCAACCCTAATGATGGTGTAGATTATTTCCGTCGGCTATATTGTTCCGTCTATGGGGCAAAACCCGAGGACTTAAAGCAACTGCAATTTCAAAAGTTTACTATGAGGGAAATCGAAATTTTGACGCAACGCTCAAAAAGCAGTATCGCGCGAGACTTAAAAGCAGGTGAATAGTTCATGAATAGTATTTTGCAACTTAAGGGCCCGTTCGATCAGCGTCCAATCCCCACTTTTCCTGGGTTCCCTAAACTACCCAAAGGGAAAACGGTGTCTTCTTCGCATCTGCAAGACCTTGCGGAACAATTACGAATAATCGCCAACTACTGGAACCGGCATATCGAAATAGCCGGGGCTTTGATTAGTGTCCATTATACGCGCGTTGTTGCTAAGAGTAATCGAATACAAATTTTACTTTCTGCAAATAGTCAGCCACCTACCAACTCAATTCGAGGTTCTAAGTTTGTGTGGGACACCACCCCAACCGGAACTGTCCAGAAGCATGTTTTTACACATTACATTCCAGTAAGCGCCATTGACAAGTCAATTGAACTGTTAGCAAAGGTCTCCACGATTATAGCGCATAGTTATGGTGGAAATATTACCAGTCTAGATACAGAAAAAATAGCTGCAGAAAAAATTTTCCCTTATCAGAAAATCATATCAAAGACCAACTTTTTGAAAGTTCTTCTTGATGGATTATATGTGGAGCGATTTGATATTGATTTCGCTTCTGAGGAACTGGACCAAGAGTCCATTATTACTATCTTCAAAACAAACGTCGAAACGAAAGCTCTCTTGTCTATGTTCGGACTCAACATTGTTGACGATCGAATTCTTGATCACACTACACTCCGGCTCATGCCAGACGAAATCAAGCTGCTTGTCAACCGAGCCCCATACTTAATTTCTATGGGAGTCACCGACTTATCTAAGATGACAAAAGAAGACTTTGTCAAAGATGAACCACTTGCTCAGAAATACAAAGGATTTCTCATCCCAGTCCCCAAAAACGAACCAACCATAGGGGTAATCGATACGCAGTTTGATGAAAGCGTCTACTTTCATGAATGGGTAGACTATACCAACATGCTAGATCCCAGTATACCATTAAAGAAGGAGGACTATCTTCATGGAACAGCTGTAAGTTCTATTATCGTTGATGGACCACAACGGAATCCTTCCTTAGAGGATGGATGTGGTCGGTTCAGAGTCAGGCATTTTGGCGTAGCAACGCAAGGTCACTTCAGTTCTTTTACAATTCTTCGACTCATCCGAACTATTGTAGCAGCGAACAGAGACATTAAAGTCTGGAATTTATCTTTAGGCGGACAGATGGAAATTAAAGCAAACTTTATATCTCCAGAAGCAGCCGAATTAGATAAGATTCAAAGCGAGTACGATGTGATTTTTATTGTGGCCGGAACAAATCGGCCTAAGGGTGCTGATGAAAAGAAATCGATGAAAATTGGCGCTCCAGCAGACTCTCTTAACTCATTAGTGGTAAACGCCGTCGATTTTAAAGGAAAGCCTACTTCATATACGAGAGTCGGTCCTGTTCTTTCATTTTTCAACAAGCCAGACATTAGCTATTATGGTGGAGACGGTACAACTGCATATGAAAAAATCGCTGTATGTACAAACTCTGGCGGAATTTCTTTTGTGGCGGGAACTTCTTTTGCCGCACCATGGATTGCCAGAAAAATGGCCTATTTAATCCACATCATGGGCATGAGCCGGGAAATCGCCAAAGCGCTGATTATTGATTCTGCTGCTGGGTGGGATCGCCAAGACGACTATAGTCATACCGTCGGATATGGAATTGTACCTTGTCACATTAACGATATTATTCATACCGCTGACGATGAAATTCGCTTTGTGCTAAGTGGTACGTCAGATGCATATGAGACATACACTTACAATTTGCCTATTCCGATCATAAACCGGGCCCACCCATTTTATGCCCGCGCCACCTTGGTATATTTTCCGCAGTGCGATAGAAATCAAGGTGTTGATTATACCAGCACAGAGATGGATATACATTTTGGACGGATACAAGTCAAAGATAACAAGGCAAAAATCCTTTCAATTAACGGAAATACTCAAGCCGATGAAGGACTTCACATAAATTACGAGGAAGATGTTCGAAAAGTATATCGCAAATGGGATAACGTCAAGCATATATGCGATCAAATCAAATCGCGCGCAGTCCCAAGGAAAGCATTCAGTTCCGCCGGGCTTTGGGGCTTAAGCATAAAAACAAAAGAACGCCTTCAAAACAAGCGAACAGGTAAACTGCCGTTTGGTATTGTCGTAACACTGAGAGAGATGAACGGTGTTAATCGCATTGATGACTTTACAAAATTGTGTATGGCAAGAGGATGGCTTGTAAACAAACTTGATGTAGACAATCAGTTGGATATTTATGTGAAAGCCGAAGAAGATGTAGATTTTGATTGAGGAACGTCATATCATCTTCACTATCTTTATAAGTTTCTTGATAATGTTACGGGGCACGTTTTTATCCTCGTCATTCCCAGAAGGACATAAAAGGAATAGAGAAGGACACCATGAAGCCACGGTGTCCTCCCATGCCGACAAAAGCACAGATATCTGTTACTCTAATCGGAGTCGCATCTATTATTGTAACTGGTTATGTGGCAATGTGCAAGAGGAAATTTTATTTACACTCAGATAATGATCTTTGTTGGCAGAAAGGTATGAATGGGCTGTTCCTTCTATGATATATTTAAGGAGGATCTGTATGAAGATTCGATACACGTACTACATCTGCCGCTGTGGCAAACGCATTGTCCCTCTAACTAATCCATCCAAATGCCCGCATTGTGGGCGTATCACTCGGTTAAGATGAGGTATTCGCTATGGGTAAAAATCAACATGTAACACCTCATCCGAACGGTGGGTGGCAAGTAAAGGGAGCAGGCAATTCGCGAGCAACTGTGCGAACTACAACCCAACGGGACGCAATTTCAATTGCACGCACCATCGCTCAGCACCAAGGCACAGAGTTGGTGATCCATCGCCCCAACGGGCAAATCAGGGATAAAGATTCTCACGGTCGAGATCCTTATCCTCCCAAGGGATGAATTCCTGACTACCGAATAAAGCCACAACAAATTTCGACATTAGGCAACGGGCTCTGTCCTTTTGCCTAATGTCTCTTTTACAAACTTCACATTGCTTTTTCAAGATAAATTGTGTTCAACGCTCCCATTCTATAGTCACCACAGTTGAAAAGCGTCAAAGAGGGCGGCATCAAAGTCAGCCGCAGAAGGAATGATATTCCGCAAAATATTTGAGCCAAGTACCGAAGTTTATCAGGAATTGATATTTGGGGAGAAATATGCTATAATTTTGTAACAAATATCGCTGACAGCGCTATTATTTGAGAAGGTTGCGAAAAAATCCAATTATTAATGACCCCATAGGAGAGGATTGAAAATGGAAGAAACACGGCAAGAACTTCAAATTCGTTATGAAGAAAAAGCACTAAAAGTCGCAGAGTTTGCCAAAAAGGCGGCAGAAATGACGCATACGGTCTATACCGCAAAGCAGAAAAGCCAAAAGGCCCTTGATGCAATTAGGATTCACGACAAAGTAGTTATGTGGAATACGCTTCAGGAGTATTTGCAGGAGTATTCCAATTTTATCAATAGCACCTCGTTGATTACCGGCCTGCGCCTTTATAAAGTTGACCACAGGTTTTACGAACAAGTCACAGTTGAGGACATAGAAAAACAATTGTGCATTGTTGTCGGATATATTTATGTTCGTGAAGCAGCAGGCAGCGCAGCAAAAGCTACTTTCAAGTCGTGCCTGAAAAGCCTCATGAAAAAGAGCGGCGAATTTACCGATGCTGACTTGGCCCTACTGTAACGCAGACAGGAGAGAAACTTATGCCCACACTTGAATGGATTGGAAAAGACAAGGTAGTCAACCACCACCTGGAAGTCCCCTATCGGGTCTTGGAGGAACAGTATACATACAATGCAGACCGGAGCGAGAACATGATTATCCGAGGGGACAATCTGGAAGCGCTCAAGGCTCTGCTGCCCCGGTATGAGGGGAAGGTCAAGTGCATTTATATTGATCCGCCCTACAACACGGGCAACGAGGGCTGGGTGTATAACGACAATGTGAATGATCCCAGAATCAAAAAATGGCTGGGTGAGGTTGTAGGCAAGGAGGGTGAGGACCTGAGCCGCCATGACAAGTGGCTGTGCATGATGTATCCCCGGCTGAAGTTGCTCCAGCGGTTACTTGCTGAGAACGGTGTTATTTTTATCAGTATTGATGAGATTGAACATCGCTATTTGGAATTGCTTATGGATGAGATATTTGGTGCTTCTAACCGCATTGACACATTTGTCTGGCAAAATAACTATGGTGGAGGAGCAAAAAGTAACTATATAGTCCATTTGCATGAATATGTTTTGTGTTTTGCCAAAAACATCTCAACCGTTGCAAAGATTGAGCTGCCACCGGATGATAATATTTTGAAGTATTACAAATATACAGATGACAAGCTTGCTACGAGGGGCCCTTACCGACTGCAACCATTAGCGACAACAAGTATGGATGATCGACCCAATTTGCGATACCCACTGTATCATGAAGATCATGAAATTTGGCCAGAAAAGCAGTGGTTTTGGTCTAAAGAACGGGCACTTATGGCACAAAAAACGATGAACTTGTCTTTTCAGAAAAGAAAGGAAAATGGACAGTAAACTACAAACAGTATCTAAATGGAGTGGATGGAACGCAGCGAAAAAGCAAACCTTATTCCATAATTACTGGAATCTATACACAAGCGGGCACAAAAGCAATAAAAGATATTATGGGTAATGGAAAGGCATTTGATTTTCCAAAGCCGCCAGAATTGATAATGCTTTTTTTGCAAATGGTAACTGGAAATGACGATATAATTCTTGATTCCTTTGCCGGTTCCGGTACTACCGCCCACGCAGTTCTCAACATGAACAAAGCCGACAAAGGCCACCGCAAATTTATTCTGGTGGAAATGATGGACTACGCCGAAAGCATTACCGCCGAGCGTGTCAAGCGTGTGATTGGTGGCTATGGTCAGGGCAAAAACGCCGTGGAGGGCACGGGCGGCGACTTCACCTTCTACGATCTTGGTCCCGTCCTGCTCCTGCCCAATGGCAACCTGAATGAAGACGTGGGCACGGAGAAAATCCGGGAGTACGTCTATTTCATGGAAACAAAATCCGCCATCGAACCAAATAAGAAGGATGAGCCTTATTACATGGGAATTCATCTGGACAGCGCCTACTATTTTTACTACCAGAGGGACAGTCTCACTACGCTGAACCGTGATTTCCTGGGGAGTATCAAAACCAAGGCAGGCCGTTACACCATTTATGCCGACCAATGCACCCTGAGCCAAACGGAGCTGGAGCGGTGGCACATCACATTCAAAAAAATTCCTCGGGACATCTCGAAGCTGTAAGGAGGCGGCGTTATGGAACTGAAAAACTATCAGAAGCAGGTCATGGACGACCTGTCCGCCTATCTGGTCCATCTGAAACAGGACAAAGACATGTTCGCCGCCTGGAGAGGCTACTGGATGGACAAGGACATCCCTGTAGGGCTGGGCGGTGTCCTCGCTTACAAGTCCGCCATTCCAGGTGTTCCCCATGTCTGCACAAAAGTTCCTACCGGCGGCGGAAAGACCTTCATGGCCTGTGCCGCCCTCAAGCGTATATTCTCTACCATGCCCCTGGACAAACCCCAGGTGGTGGTGTGGCTTGTGCCGTCGGACTCCATTCTCACGCAGACGATCCGAAACCTGTCCAACCCGGATCACGAATACCGCCTGCGGCTCAATTCGGACTTTGCCGGGCGAGTGGGTGTGTATACGAAAGAAATGCTCCTGAGCGGCCAGCAGTTCTCCCCTGATACCGTCCGGGAAATGCTGACCATATGTGTGCTGAGCTACGCTTCTCTGCGCATCGACAGCAAGAAAAAGGACGTGCGCAAGGTCTATCAGGAGAACGGGAACCTTCTGGAATTTGCTCGGTACTTCCAGGATGATTCTGTATTGCTGGCCGATACGCCGGACACGGCGCTGATCCAGGTGCTGCGGCATCTGTCTCCTGTGGTAGTGGTGGACGAGAGCCACAACGCTGGGTCCGATTTGAGCGTGGAGATGTTGAATAATCTCAATCCATCCTTTGTGTTGGACCTTACCGCCACGCCTAGGAAGAACAGCAATATTCTCTCCTATGTGGACGCACGGGAACTGAAAAAGGAAAACATGGTGAAGCTCCCTGTGGTGGTGTATAACCGCACTTCCCGTCAAAGCGTGATTCAGGATGCTATCCAGCTCCGGAGCAGTATTGAGCAGCAGGCAATAGCGGAGGAACAGACGGGCGGTGCTTACATCCGGCCCATTGTCTTGTTCCAGGCCCAGCCCAAGGTCAATGAGGACAGCGAGACTTTTGACAAGATCAAGGCTATGCTGGTGGAAATGGGAATTCCAAAGGCAGAAATCGCAGTAAAGACCTCCAAGGTGGATGAACTGGGGAAAACGGACCTCATGAGCCAGGATTGTCCCATTCGGTACATTATCACAGTCAATGCCCTGAAAGAAGGATGGGATTGCCCCTTTGCGTACATTTTAGCATCACTGGCCAATAAAACATCCAAAGTAGATGTGGAACAGATTCTGGGACGTATTCTCCGCCAGCCGTATGCAAAACGGCACAATTCCCCGCTGCTGAACACCTCCTATGTACTGACCTGTTCCAATGATTTCAGAAATACTTTGGACAGTATCGTGAGCGGTCTGAATATGGCGGGATTTAGCCGGAAGGATTTCCGGGTGGGTGAGGTTCCTGTCCCGGCTCCTGTGCCCAAGCGGGATGAGGCAGAGCAGATAGAATTGGGTGGAAATGTTCCTGCCGCAGAAACAGATTCGTTTGATGATGTTGATACAGAGGCAGTCAAAAATGCGTTGGAGGGGGCAACAGAAAAACAGGATTCTCCCCTCAGTGATATGCTCCAGGCCGCACAGCGTCAGGCGGACAACTACGATACGGAGATGAAAGGCAGCGGCAATTCCAGCTTTTGGGGAGGGGAACTGGGAGATATGTTGAACCAGAACGCCATACAGCCTCAGTTTGTGGAGGAAGCGTCCGCTTTGCGCATTCCGCAGTTTTTCCTCAAAGGTACACCTGATCTGTTTGGTGGGGAATATGAACTGCTGGAAGCAGAAAACTTGTCGGAGGGCTTTTCTCTCAGCGGTCAGGACGCGCAAATCAGCTTTGAGCTGGCCACCGGAGAAATGTATCGGATCGATCTTCAAGAGAAGGGAGAAGCGATTCCGAAATATATGCGGGCTTCCAAAGAGGAAAGCGAGTATATCCGGGATCGGCTGGCCAAGCTGCCGCCGGAACAGAAGGTGCAGCAATGTGTTTCACTGATTTGCGGGCACCTCAACAGGAATGACCGCTATGCCGCTCAGGAGATCAGCGCATATGTCCATCGCGTAGTGGAGAACATGACAGAGGACGAACTGGCGGCGATGGAAACGGCAATCCCTACCTATGCAAAAAAGATACAGCACAAGATTGATAGGTTGGAGCAGTCCTATCGGACAGTTCAGTTTAAGAAATGGCTGGACAGCGGGAAAGTAGTATGCAGGGAATCCTATGCCCTGCCGCAGGTCATTACCCCCGCTGAGACGATTGACACTATCCCATATTCCCTGTACGATGCCGAAAAGAACGATATGAACCAAGAGGAACGAAACCTGATCGATGTTGTGGTTGGTTTGGGCAACATCAAATGGTGGCACCGCATTATCGAGCGCAAGGACTTCCGGCTCAACGGGAGTATCAATCATTATCCTGATTTTATGGTCATGACAAAGGCTGGGAAACTGGTGCTGATTGAGTTTAAGGGCGATGATCGGGACAATGGTGACAGCAAGATGAAGCTGGACTTGGGTCGCCAGTGGCAGGCCCAAGCGGGATCTAACTATCGCTATTTCATGGTTTTCAAAAATAAGGATTTTGGCATTGATGGGGCCTATCGGCTGGATCAATTTGTGGAAATTATGAAGGATCTATAGTATTAAAGGTGGGTGATTTTTCAAATTTTAAGCCGCAGAAACTCTGTATATCCGTATCCAAAGCGAGCATGATTTCCATTGGTGTGTCAGAAAATTGTGTAGACTGCTTCGCTTTGGTGACTTTTCTTCTCCATCGGTTTACAAATCTTTCGCTGGACTTGTGATGCTTTCTTCGATATTGTAGTGTTTGCAAAAGGATAAAACCATTACAAATACGAGGAGGAACAATCATGAGCAGAAGAAAGGAAATCGCCCTGGTAACGGCAGGCATCCTGGCGGGGATTGCCGTCAGCGGACCCGCGGCACAGGCAGCGGCGGGCCTCATGGCCAATCCCAGTAGTCAGAAATTCTATCTGGATGACCAGAGAGTCAGTATCACCGCCTATGAAATTGGCGGCAGCAACTATGTCAGACTCCGGGACATCGGAGAAGCCGTGGACTTCGGCGTTACCTACGATACCGCCGCCAACACCGTCACCATCCACCCGGACATGCCTTATGAAATGACAGCGACTGTCCCTGCAATCAGCCAGCCCACACTCAGCAAAAATACGGACGGTTCCATCAATGTTCCGCAGGACGGTTCGCAGTACGTCCCACAGGCGGGTGACGTGATCCGCTGCGATGATGGGACCAACTACCCCATCACAGATGTGAGCCGGTACGACAAGAACTACTTCGCAGATGGACCGGTCGGCCCCCTGCCCACCGTCACCTGCGACTGGTCACAGTTCGACCAGCCAGAGCTGCCTAAAGCGGAAGTCAGGCGGTTCAATGGTCCGGACGGTGACTACATCTTCATCCGCAACCTGTATGAGACGCGCCGGATGCTCTACAGCCTCTACAACGCCATGGGTGAGGACGACTGGATTATGCAGAGCGGCAGTCCGAGAATGCGGGGAGATGGAACGCCGTGGGTCCACATCCACCTGACCCTGCCGGACGATATGATCGGCACACCCTTCTGGCCATGGCGGGAGGAAGCGGTTCCCGAAATGCTGCACTCCTGCCCAGGCGGTGACTACTACCTGGAGGTCTGGGATGTATTCAAAGACGGCAAATTCCTGAGAACGGAATATAACCTACGCTGACGGCCAGCACACAATACTAGGCGGTGCGCCATGTAGGTACACCGCCCTTCCTTTACAAAAATTCAAGAAGCAGCGGCACTGACCCAGCTATCAAAAACTGCTCCGCTGTAAACAAAGAGTACGCAAGGCGGAACTGATTTCTAGGTTCGCCTTGCGATTTGATTTTATGAATTGCCGAGCCATTCTGAAAAATCCTCAAAAGAGATTTTCCCCGCCTCACACTCTGCCTTCTTCTCTCTGGCCTTCTCACTCCAAGCATAGAACGCATCCGGTTCGATCCGGCCCGACTTGATCCAGGCAAACCTCTTTTTGTATTCCCGGCGGTATAGTCTGAACACCTCATTCCCGCTCCGGCTTTTCTCCCAGACACGGAACGCGCCAATCTCCTTGCAAGTCTGCCCCTTCTTATTGATGACCCGGTCACAATATTCTACCCCTGCATGGCCAGTCACAGCGAAGTACTTACCGCAATTCTTGCACACCCGGAATTTGATCTCTCGCCGCACACATTCACGGGCATGAAAGTCAATGATGTCAAAAATAGTTTCTGGATAAAGCACTTCGGCAAATGTATTTTCATCAACCAGCTCAAAAGTTGTGGTGCAGGAATTAAAGCGATACGCATCTGATGACTCTGCGCCTAAAGTCTGGTAATAACCTACCATTCTCTCAAGGGATGAATCCTTTGAACTGTCCATATCCAAAACACGAGGAATCAAAGTTTGAATCTGCTTTTGAATTGCCAGCAGTTGATCACAAAGCGCAACAATGGTCTTATCCTGCAAAGCAGTTCCAGTCACTACTCCTGCCGAACGCCTTATTTGGCGGATTCGTTCCTGCCATTGAAATTTGGATAATTCAAAGTAGGCAAGACGCTCTGCCAAATGATCATACTGTTCCGAAATCTCTTTCATACTCTCATGTGCATTGACAGGTGTTATCCGCTCAGCAAGCGCATAGATTCCTTGAAACCAGCCATCCAAATGTGGGAAATCCATATAAAGCAGAGAAACCAAACTATTTGGAAAAGGAACCTCTCGTTTATCTGTGATACTGCCATTTGAGTCAACCACAATATAAAATTCTTTTCCACCTGAAATGTAAGTTTTGAAAACATAGTCACTCATAACCGCTCTCCAAAATAGACTTAATATATTTTTTTATAAAATAGGACTTGACGAAATACCAGGCATCTGTTATACTGGCAACATCGCTTTAAGAAAAATTATTCTTGATTAAGTCTAAATCATACAGACAATAAAGTCAAGAAAATTTTTCAACCACCGCAACAATTTCTTAAGGGGGAATCAAAATGAAAGCATCTATCTACAAAACTTATGACGACTTGCCGTTGTTCCTCAACGCAACTATGGTCGCTCAGATGCTGGGCATCTCCGCTGCCAGTAGCTATGAGCTGATGCACGAAAAAGGCTTTCCCGTTCTAAAAATCGGTAGCCGTTTGGTCGTGCCCAAAGAAAAGTTTATCACTTGGGTAGAGCAGAACACCAATGGAGGCAGCACATGAGAGAGGCATATAAAAACTACTTCCCTCTGCCGAATGCAATCTTCTCCCTCAACTTGTGTCCCGGTGAAATTGCTGTCTACTCGTACTTGCTCCACTGCGAAGATCGAAAAACTTATCAATGCTATCCTAGCTACAAAACCATTGGCCGGGCAGTTGGCATGAGTACAAACACAGTCCAGAAGTACATCTTCGAGCTTGCAGACAAAGGGTTTATCACTATCGAATCCACCAGCGTCATTACCAAGTCCGGCCAAAAGCGCAATGGCAGTCACCGCTACACCATTCGCCCCATCCAAGAGGTGGTAAATCTATACCACCAACGCCAACTCCGCAAACTGGAGCAGGACACCGCAAAATCTCGCATAGCAAGAGGAATCGCCGTGTAAGCCCCTGTGAGCCGGTTTGTGGCCCTCCCACCGCACAAGACAACTCCCAGCACCTCCAAAGCCCAAAACGCTGTTGTGGGCCGTTTGTGGCGGGATGTGGAGGCACAGGTTCAGAAATCATCCCCAGCAAAACTCAGAGAATACGGGGGACGAAGGAAAAGCAGGAGAAAGCCC
>JAAVHD010000083.1 GCA_014799915.1 Oscillibacter sp. | reverse complement strand
TTCTTCCAGTGTGTGCCCGGCCTGTCGGTATTCTATTGTCCGTTCCCGATATTTTTTCGAATAACTCATGTCTACATTTTACCAGCTCTTTTACTTGTTTTCAACCGTGGTTACTATAGTCTGTCAAAAAGATGCTGTGCGTCCAGATTTGAAAAGGCCGCACAGGTCAGCCGGGGACCGTCAGTTTTTTCCCAAATGTCACGGACTACCTGCAAAATGTGTTCCATCTGGGCCGGAGTAAGCTTTTGCAGCTCATGCAGGAGCTGTTTGGAATTTTGAGGGGAAGGTAGCCCGGTGTCAAAAAACTCCTGCGGCGTGACATCCAGAAACTCGCAGATATACAGAAATCCCGTCATGAACGGCAGGGTCCGGCTGTTTTCAATCTTGTTGATATAGCTCTCGCTTTGCCCCAGAGACAGGCTCATGTCTCTGGCTGAAATGCCTTTCTGCATCCGCAGCTGTGCGATCCTTTCGGGAATCCAACTCAGGTAATCCATATATCCACCCCCGGCTTTGTATATAGTATAAATCCAGCAACGTGGTCCATGCCGCTAATTTTCATGACACAAAAGGTGGGATATCTACCGCAAGAAGGGCGTATGAGCGATATCCATCTATCCAAAAATTTTGTGCAGACGCTGGGTGGTTGAACGCACCCTTTCCTGGCTCAATCATTCCAGACGGCTCAGTAAAGATTATGAGATTTCCGTCTCCTCAGCTGAGGCAATGGTCAAAATTTCTCATCTCCACTCTTTGCTCAAGCGCTTATGAATACAACTTCTCAGACCAAACCGAGAGGCAGGCGTCACCCTATTCGCTATGGATAAGATAACAAAACAGCCCGGTATAGGCAATCTCTAATTTGCTATGCACAGAAGTACGGAGTGACAAAAGCGGCAATCCGCTACCGCACCAACCGGCAGTATATCTACAAGACATAACGGCAAGGTAGAGCGCAGTCACCGCAAGGACAACGAGTACTTCTATGCATCCCATAAGTTTTTTCTTTCCAGGATTTCCAAAAGCAACTTGCCATCTGGCTGCATCAATGCAACGCTTTTCCTATCCGTCCCCGCTCTTGGCGTCCTCCCAACCAAATCCTTTCTGATTTTGTATCGCATCATTGACAAACCTACATATTTTCGCCTATTCCCCATCATCTCCGGTGTGCAGCACGCGGCCCGACGCCTCCCCGTAGGAGATGGCCTTGCCGCCGTACTTTTTCCGTATCGCGTCCACGGCCCGCTCCAGGTTTTCCCGCTTGGCATCCCCCGCCTCCTGTTGGGGGGCAAAGAGGTCCGTCTGCTCATAAGTCTCCTGGGCATCCGTCAGCGCCAGAGCCGTGACGCTGAGAAGCCGGATGGGAGAACCGGGCTTCCACGCCTTGTCGATCAGCTCCATGGCCGCCTCCAGCAGCTCGCTGCGGAGATGGGTGCTGTGGCCCAGGTGCTTCTGCCGGGAAATACTCTTGAAGGAGGGGTCCTTGATCCCCACCGCCACCGCGCCGCAGTAGAGCCCGTGGGCCCGCAGCCGTCCCGCCACGCTGTCGCACAGCATAGATACGCCCCGCCTGACCTGGGCGCGGGTGGTCAGGTCCTCCCGGAAAGTAAAGCTGTTGCCCACGCTCTTCACCGGCTCCTTCTCATGCTGGGGCCGGACGGGAGAGCGGTCAAGGCCGTTGGCGTACTCCCACAGCTGCCGTCCCATCTTCCCCAGCAGCCGCTCCGGCAGTTCCGGGGGCATCGCCGCCAGATCGCCGATGGTCGCCACGCCATACTGCGCCAGGGCCCGCTGGGCGGCCGGTCCGGCAAACAGCATATCCCCCACCGGCAGCGGCCAGACGATCCTCTGCCATCCGTCCGGCGGGATGAGCGTAGTAGCGTCCGGCTTTTTATAGTCGCTGCCCAGCTTGGCAAACACCTTGTTAAAGCTGACCCCCACCGACAGCGTCAACCCCAGCTCCTTCTTGATCCTCTCCCTGATGCCGTCCGCGATGACGGCGGCGTCCCCGCCGAACAGGTGCATACTCCCCGTGATATCCAGCCAGCTCTCGTCGATCCCGAAGGGCTCCACCAAGTCCGTATACTGCCCATAAATTTCATTGATCGTCCGGGAGAAATCCCGGTACAGGTCATGGTGGGGCGGCAGGAGGATCAGCTCCGGACATTTCTGCCTTGCCTGCCAGATGGTCTCCGCCGTGCGGACACCGAACTTTTTCGCCGGTTCATTCTTCGCCAGAATAATCCCCTTCCGGCTCTCCGGGTCGCCGCACACCGCCACCGGCACTTCCCGCAGCTCCGGCCTGGACAGCAGCTCCACCGAGGCGTAAAAACTGTTGAGATCACAGTGCAGGATCACACGCTCCACGGTCCGCCCTCCCCTTCCAATAAAAATGTGGTATGCCGTAACAACAGCATACCACATTTCCGCGCATTTGAAAAGGGGTAAATCGAATATATGTTTCTTTATTTGTGGAGCAGCGGGGACAGCGGCTTGTAAATCAGGAAGCACAGCCCCATGTCCAGCAATCCCTTGAGCAGCGTAAACGGCGCGTTGAAGATAACAAGGCAGCTGAGCAGGCCGTTGACATGCCAGGACGCATGGAACAGATTGCCAATGGATTGGATGACTTCCTCATACATACCGATGATCACATCCAGCGGCAGGAACACGGTATAGACGGGATACGAAATAAAATAGTTCACCGGCACACTGCAAACAGCCATCACGACAGCCCCAACCAGCGCACCGATCAAAGCGCCGGAGCGGGTCTTCCTGTAGTGGTAGATCAGCCCCGCCGGGATCACGAAACAGACCCCCAGCAGGAAATTGCACATCTCCCCCACCCCGCCGGTGCCGGAAAACAGCAGACCTTTGATAACATTCTTGACCAGACAGACAATCACTCCGCTGACCGGTCCCATACTGAACGCCGCCAGAAGGGCGGGCAGCTCGGAGAAATCCATCTCCACAAAGGACGGGATCAGAAACGGAATGGGGAACTCCAGAAACATCAGCACAGTCGCCACCGCCGAAAGCATGGCGGTAACGGCGATCCTGTGGGTTCTGGACCTCTGGGCGCTTACGGTGGACGTTGCGGTAGACATAAAAATACACTCCTTTACAGAAATACCCGAAGACAAATCATCTCCGGAGTATTGCCGCAAAAGAGCGCCGAAAGGGCGCGCCACATGCGCACATCTTCTTCCATCCAGACTGTCACTGTCGGTACCGGAATCACACCGGTTCAACGCTTGCGCGGTCGCGGACTGAGGCTTGCGCCATCACCGCCGGTGGGGACTTGCACCCCGCCCTGAAGATGAATGTTCGGTTGTCATGCTCTATTATACACAGGCTTCTGAAAAATGCAAGCATTATTTCTCTTTACAAACCAGAATTTTTGTTCTATAATATGCCACAAGAACGATAAGGGAGCGATTCACCATGAGAGGACGGCCATGCACCTGCTGCTTCACCGGCCACCGGCCGGAAAAGCTGCCCTGGGGAGACGACGAGACGGACCCCCGCTGCGCCGCGCTGAAGCGAAAATTATATGACGCGATCGAGAGCGCCTATGACGAGGGAATGCGCCATTTCATCTGCGGCATGGCCCGGGGCTGCGACTTCTACTTCGCCGAGGCGGTGATCGAGCTGCGGCGGCAAAAGGGGGACGTGAGCCTGGAGGCCGCCGTCCCCTGCCCCACCCAGGCGAACAGCTGGAGCGAAACAGACCGCGCCCGGTGGAGCTCCCTTCTGGCGCAGTCCGACCTGGAGACCCTGGTACAGGACCATTACACCAATGGCTGTATGCTCCGCCGGAACCGGTACATGGTGGACCACAGCGCCCTGGTCATCGCCGTCTACGACGGCACCCCCGGCGGCACCCGCCGTACGCTGGAGTACGCCTTACGGCAGAAGGTCCCCTTTGTGGATATTCCCCCAGTTGATGAAACATAAAAATCCGTGCGGCCCGTATGTTGGTCCGCACGGATTTTTGCTTTTGTCTTAAGCCCGGGGCAGCGGCATAGAGATGCCGTTGACGTTCACGTAAGCAACATTGGCGTTGGACTGCGCCTTAAGACGGGCCTCCAGGGCGAGGAAACGCTGGCGGGCCAGATACCGTCTCTCGTGCAGAGCAGCGATGGCTTCGTTGATCTTGCGGGAAGTGCTGATAGTCTCCGCCTTACCGGCGGCGTTAATGTTACGATTGTTCATCATGGTTATGATCTCCTTTACACATAGTAAAACAGGTATGATCGGTGCGTCTGTCAGAATAATTCCAATCTTCTTGATTTCCATGGACAAATACGCACTTTTTATGCGAATCAGGGTATAACGGAAACTCCCAAGCGCTGTTTACCGCGTAAGCGGTAAATGCGCTTGAAAGCCGCGCGAGGTTTGGATCGTGCGATAGAGAAGATTTTTTTCGGCGCGGCTTTTGGGGGATTCCGCACTCTGCGGAGTGCGGCCAGGGACTCTGTCCCTGGACTCTGCCACCTTTGAAAAGGTGGACGAAACTTTTATTATCTGGCCACCACTGCGTGCCGCTTTGCGGCCTGGGGCTGGGTGAGCTTCCGGTAGCAGTAGAAATAGGCAGGCACCAGGAACGCATCCGCCAGCACCCACGCCACCGGGGAGCTGAAGCACGCCGCCGCGAACCCAAACACCGGCACCAGGCAAGCCAACCCCGCCCGGGCCACCATCTCCAGCACACCGGCCAGAGTAGCCAACGGTGAAAATCCCATTCCCTGGATCAGGAAGCGGAAGATGTTCACCAGGGCCAGCAGCAGATAGAAAGCCACCAGGCTCAGCAGATACTGCCGTGCCAGAGGCAGCAAAGCCACACTGCCCTCATCCAGAAACAGCATCAGCATAGGATTAGCGAAAAGCAAGGTCACCAGCAGAGCCAACCCGGAGTACGCCGCGCCCAGAGTGACGCAGGCCCGCACGCCCTGGTGCAGACGATCCCACTTAGCCGCGCCCACGTTCTGTCCGCCATAGGTAGCCATCGTACAGCCCATAGCGTCAAAGGGGCAGCACAGGAACAGGGAAACCTTACCGGCCGCAGTAACAGCGGTGACGTACACAGTCCCCAGACCGTTGACAGCAGTCTGCATCATAACGCTGCCGATAGCGGTAATAGAGTACTGCAACCCCATGGGGAGTCCCATCAGGCACAGCTCGCCCATCCGGTTCTTATCCGGATGCCAATCCCCCTTCTCCATATGGAGGATCTCGGGATAGCCCCGCATCACCCGGATCAGGCATCCTACGCCCGCCAGGAGCTGAGACAGCACCGTAGCCAGCGCCGCGCCGAACACATCCAGTCCCAGTGACAGGATGAACACCACGTCCAGCACGATGTTCACCAGGGAGGCCGCCACCAGCCAGATCACCGGCGTGCGGCTGTCGCCCAACGAGCGTAGGACACCGGCGCAGTAGTTGTAGAGCACATACGCAGGCAGGCCGATGAAAATGGTCTGGATATAGGCGTAAGAGCGGTCAAAAATATCCGCCGGGGTGTTCATAGCGGTCAGGATGCCGCTGCAAAGCATAGCAGTGGAGACGGTCATCACCAGCCCGATCAGAGCAGACAGCCACACGCCTCCGGTAACATACCGGCGCAGCTCAGGGTAATTGCTGGCGCCGAACTGCTGTGCCACCGGGATGGCGAAGCCGCCGCACACGCCGCAGCAGAAGCCCACCACCAGGAAATTGATCGAACCGGTGGAACCCACCGCAGCCAGGGCCGCACCGCCCAGGGTCTTACCCACGATAGCGGTATCCACCACACTGTATAATTGTTGGAACAGGTACCCAAACAGGACCGGGATGCCAAAGCTGAGGATCTGGGGCATAGGGCGGCCCTTTGTCAGGTCTTTCGTCATAGAGAATCACCTCTCTAACTAAAAAATGCTGTTCGTTTTTCCTCTTGCGCTTCCCGGCCTCGCCCCGGAAAGCTTGAGCTGATTATAGTTGAATTTTACAAAAAAGCAAGCGTCAATTTGTGCAATATTCCAGGTCACGACAGATACAGCCTTGTGCAAAATGATCGTTAATTTTTGGGAACCTCCGGACGAATAAAGTGGACATGGCAACAACCTGCACAGTTATTGCCACATCCACTTTTCTGGAAAAAACTTTCCAATAGATAGATTTTCGGTACTTTCTGTCGATATATGGATCTGCGCCGCTCCGCCGCCTAGTCCTCAAAGACAAATATCTCCTCAATCGGCGCGCCCACCGCCCGGGAGATATCCACCGCCAGCTTCAAGGAGGGATTATACTGGGCCTTTTCCAGCCGCATAATGGTCTCCCTCCGCACACCCACGATGTCCGCCAGCTCCCCCTGGGTCAGCCCTTTCAGCACCCGGTAAGTCTTCAGATTGCAGATAAAGCCATCCATTATTCCTCCTCCAGCTCCATTGCGTCGTCGTGATCGTAGCAGTAGAGCAGATACTCCGAGAGGAACATGGTCAGCGCCACAGCCAGAGCGATCCCAATCACCAATACCGGGGCCACGAGCTCTGCCTGAAACCTTCCGGCCTGCCCCATAAGGATCAGCAGTAAAAAGATGATAACAAAGCCCGCCCGGTACGCCTTCAGCTCCGCCTTGACCGCGTTTTCCCTGAAGCGCTCATCCATCAGGGTATTGGACATCTTCCCTTCAAAGAAGAATCCGAAAAATCCAAAAAACGCGAAGAATGCAAACCCCGACAAATCTCCCAATGCCCCGTAGCCCCAGAATCCAGCGAAGCCCAAGAACCCCAAAAAACCAAGAAAACCGAACTTAGGGCTCAGCCTCCTGGTACGTCCGCTCTCCTGAACCTGCCGTTTCTGCGCCATCCCCCGCCGGATCAGCAGCAACACCAGATACAGCACAAACAGAACATCCAGAACCAACGCCAGCAGCATAGGAATATCCGAGGCCTGGAAGGCATAAGAATCCATAGGATAGACAAGCCTTCCCCCGTGGTGGGCCAGCGCATCCCATACCGCCAGGGCCGTCAGCCCCGCGCACAGTACGCCGCCCAATACCGGCAGCAGCCAGTGGGAACGTGCAGATTTCTTTTTCATAGTAGTATCCTCCTGAAAGAAAGTGATATATTTATCTCTTGTTGGGATAAATATATCACATCGCAATTTCAATGTCAAGAGGAAATATGATAAATATATCACTTTTCTGGACGGCCAGCACTCTCCCTGTAGGGGCGCACATTGTGCGCCCGCTTCTAACGGAAGATCGCAGGTATATGCGAGCGAGCAATGCTCGCCCCTATATAGTCTTCTGCATCATCCGACAATATTCGACACCAAGGCGCAATATTTCCTGACAGACCCCGCCGGAATTTGCGGAAAACCGGCGTTTTCTCCCTTGACGGGAGGCCAGACAGTGTGTATCATATATAGATGTAGGATTTTGTCCTTTTGTGAAAGACAGTTTTATAGAAACGCTTCGGCCCCACCGGCCGGGAAGGATACGGCATGATACGACTGACAGATGTAGTAAAGGAATATCCAAACGGCACCCATGCCCTTAACGGGCTGTCCATGGAGATCCAGGACGGGGAGTTCGTTTTTATGGTAGGCCCCTCGGGCAGCGGGAAGTCCACGGTCATCAAGCTGCTCATCGGGGAAATTGAACCCACGGAGGGCCGGGTCATGGTCAACGGCTTCTCCCTGCGCAATATCAAGGAGTGGCAGATCCCCCATCTGCGCCGGACGGTGGGGGTTATTTTTCAGGATTTCCGGCTGATCGAGCACAAATCGGTGTATGATAATATGGTGTTCGCCATGCGGGCGGTGGGCGCGGGCCCCCGGGAGATCAAAAAGCGTATCCCCTACTGCCTGAACCTGGTGGGCCTGGAGAACAAGGGGCGGCGTCTGCCCTCGGAGTTGAGCGGCGGCGAGCAGCAGCGCGTGGCCATCGCCCGCGCCCTGCTCAACAACCCCAGCACCATCATCGCCGACGAGCCCACCGGCAACCTGGACCCCGCCCGATCCCTGGAGATCATGCGGCTGCTGGAGCGGATCAACGCCCTTGGGACCACTGTGCTGGTGGTGACCCATGAGCGGGACCTGGTCAACCGCTTTGACAAGCGGGTAGTGATGCTGGAGCGGGGCCGTGTGGTCAGCGACGGACATGGGTACTACGGAAGGAGAGCGCTGTGAACAAGCATAATTTTTTCTATTTTATCAAAGAGGGCGCGTTCAACATGTTCAGCCACGGCTTCATGTCCTTCGCCGCCGTGGGCATCACGGTGGCCTGCCTGCTGATCATGGGCACCTTCACCCTGGTGGCGGTAAACGCCAACGCCATGCTGGCGGATATGGAAGCCCAGAACCAGATGCTGGCCTTTGTGGACGACAAAACCTGGACCGAGGAGCAGGCCAGGGCCCTCGAGAAGGACCTGCTGGCGGTGGAGAACGTCGCCAGTGTAACCTTCATTTCCAACGAAGACGCCGCCGCCGCCTTCCGTGACAAATACGAGGACGACGAGCTGTTCCAAGGCCTGCCGGACGACAACTTCCGCCACCGTTTTGCCATTGACCTGGTGGACATCGGCTATATGAGGCAGACCAAGGAGGCGCTGGAGGCTGTGCCGGGAATCGGCAAGGGCAACGTCAACGCCTACGAGGATGAGGCGGCGGGCTTCATTACCATCCGCAATGTGGCGGGCGTGGTGTGCATCGTGCTCATCGCGGTGCTGTTCGTGGTATCTGTGTTCATCATCGCCAACACCATCAAGCTGACCACCTTTGACCGCCGTGACGAGATCGCCATCATGAAGATGGTGGGCGCCACCAACGGCTTTATCCGCTGGCCCTTTGTGTACGAGGGGTTCCTGCTGGGCCTGTTCTCGGCGGTGATCGGGTTCTTCCTCCAGTGGGGCCTGTATGAGGCGGTGGCCCGGTCCGTGGCGACCAACGACACCATCAATCTGATCACCGTGGTTCCCTTTGAGCACATGTGGACCTATGTGGCGGCAGTCTTCGCCGGAGCCGGAATGCTCATCGGCGTGGGCGGAAGTCTGAGCGCCATCCGGAAGTTCTTGCAGGTCTGATGATGCTGGCATACTGGGTGTTTGTGCTGGTCATAGACCTGCTGATCCCAGTGACTATGATCATAGCCGGACACCGGTCCGTGACCCATCCGCCGAAAAAGATCGGCGACCGAAACGGCTGCCGCACGGCCCGGTCGATGCAGGATCAGGATGCCTGGGACTATGCGCAGGTCTACTGGGGCAGGGTTTCCAGATGCTGCGGCGCGGTCCTCCTGCCTTTGACGGTTATAGCAATGCTGCTGGTGCGGGAGAAACCCCCGCTCACAGTCAGCCTCACGGGCGTTGGAACCGGTGTAGTGCAGGCGGTCGTCTTTCGCGGGACGCTATGGCCCACGGAACTCGCGCTGAAAAAGAAGTTTGATCAAAACTGAAAGAGGACCCCCGTCCAGGCTATACCCGGACGGGGGTCCTCTCGTTTTCCTCTATCTTCTCAATCTCTCACTGCCGGATAACCGTCCCGGTCTTCCCGGCAATGCCGTCCCTGGCCTTCTCCAGCAGAGTGATCAGCGCTTCCCTGCCAGGCTTGGATTCCGCAAATTTCACCGCAGCTTCTACCTTGGGCAGCATGGAACCGGGAGCGAACTGCCCCTCGGCGGCATACTTTCTGGCCTCCTCCGGAGTCATGGAATCCAGCCACTGCTCATTCTCCTTGCGGAAGTTCACCGCCACCTTCTCCACAGCGGTGAGAATAATGAGCATGTCCGCATCCAGCTGCTCAGCCAGCAGCTCGGAGGCAAAATCCTTGTCAATGACCGCCGGTGCGCCCTTGAGGTGGTTGTGCACAGTGCGCCGGACGGGAATCCCGCCGCCGCCGCAGCAGATGACCAGATGGCCGTCCTCCGCCAGATGCCGGATAGCGCCCGCCTCGATAATATGCTTGGGCATGGGCGAGGCCACATACCGCCGCCAGCCCCGCCCGGCGTCCTCCCGAACCGGATATCCGGTCCTGGCAGCATACTCCCGGGCTTCTTCCGCAGTCATAAACTTCCCGATGGGCTTGGTAGGGTTCTCAAAGGCGGGGTCCAGCGGGTCCACCTCCACCTGGGTGACGATGGAGCACACGGGCATATTGGTGATCCCCCGGTCCAGCAGCTCCTCGCGGAAAGCGTTCTGCAAGTCATACCCAATGTACGCCTGACTCATAGCGCCGCAGACGGACAGCGGCGTGTACCCCTGGCTGGGGTCCTCCTTCTGGAGGGCAGACATAGCGTTGTTGATGATCCCCACCTGGGGGCCGTTGCCGTGGGCGACCACCACCTGGTTGCCGTCCTCGATAAGGTCCACGATGGCCTTGGCCGTAACCTTGACTGCCGCCGCCTGCTCAGGCAGGGTGTTGCCCAGGGCGTTGCCGCCCAGGGCGATAACGATGCGTTTACTCATAGATTTTTCCTCGTAATTCCATCATAAATTGTAGTACACCCCTGTAGGGGCGGATATCATCCGCCCCTACAGGAGAAAATTGGCGGCGAGGGCACAAGCCCCCGCCGCAGGAAAATTAGAACTCCTTCCGCTTCTCCCCGCGCTTCTCCAGGTCGCGGAGGGCAGCCACAGGATCTTTGACCTTGCTCAGGAAGATCATAGCGGCGATGATATAGGGCTTGAAGGAAGCCTCCTTGTAAAGCGGCTCAATGTAGCGGTCAAACACGCTGTTGTCCACTTCGCCTTCCTTGCAGCTTAGGCCGGTGATATCGGCGGGCAGGCAGTGCATGTAGAGGGCCTTGCCGTCCTTGGTCAGCTTCATCATATCCTCGGTGCAGGACCAATCCTTGTGCTCGGCGTTCTGCGCCAGCAGCTCCTTCTCCAGAGCGTCGATACCGGCCTTGTCGCCCTCGCGGTACAGCTGGGTGCGCTTCTCCATGGCCTTGAAGGGAGCCCAGGACTTGGGATACACGATGTCGGCATCCTGGAAGGCTTCCGCCATGGAATTGACCTTCGTAAAGGAGCCGCCGCTCTCCTCGGCGTTCTTCTTGGCGATCTCCTCCACCTCGGGCATGACCTCGTATCCCTCGGGGTGAGCCAGAACCACGTCCATACCGAAGCGGGTGAACAGGCCGATGATACCCTGGGGCACGCTCAGGGGCTTGCCGTAGCTGGGGGAATAGGCCCAAGTCATGGCAACCTTCTTGCCCTTCAGATTCTCCACGCCGCCCATCTCATGGATGACGTGCAGCAGGTCGGCCATCGCCTGAGTGGGGTGATCCACGTCGCACTGGAGGTTCACCAGCGTGGGACGCTGCTCCAGGATGCCCTTCTCATAGCCCTCGTCCAGAGCGTCCATGAAGGTCTTCTGGTACTTGTGGCCCTCCTCGATGAACATGTCGTCGCGAATACCGATCACGTCGGCCATGAAGGAGACCATGTTAGCAGTCTCACGCACGGTCTCGCCGTGGGCGATCTGACTGGTCTTCTCGTCCAGGTCCTTGATATCCAAACCCAGCAGATTGCAGGCGGAAGCGAAGGAGAACCGGGTACGGGTGGAGTTGTCGCGGAAGATGGAGATGCCCAGACCGGAGTCAAATATCTTGGTGGAGATGTTGCGCTCGCGGAGGTCCCGCAGAGCGTCGGCCACGGTAAAGATAGCGTCCAGCTCGTCGCCGGTCTTGTCCCAGGTCCAGTAGAAGTCGTTCTTGTACATGTTGTTGATGTGCAGCTTCTCCAGATGCTGGGCTAAATTTTCTGTTTTGCTCATCGTTATATTCTCCTTATTTTTTGATTTTTCTTTGCCGCCTCCGGCGGCAAACGGTAGATTTTTCTTCCGTCAGCCCGGGGCTTACGCAGCCCCGGACCCTGCGCCTACTTTTGTCACGCGACAAAAGTAGGCAAAAACGCGCTTAAACCTACGGTTTA
>JAAVHD010000082.1 GCA_014799915.1 Oscillibacter sp. | reverse complement strand
CCAGGGGGTGAAAAATGATCCCCGCGCTGACTCCCACTGAAATTCCCAAAACCACCCTGGACAGCCACCTTGCGAAACGTTGGAATCAGGCGGTCCTTTTTCTGAATTTTCGATTTCCGACCACCTGTCACAGCAAAAAGTTGAAATTCCGACCACCTATGGAAAGTCCCCGACCCGCTCTGCGGGGCGGTGTTCGCTAGCCGGGGGTGCGAAAGCGACCCCCGGCTTTTATCCTGCACCTTTTTCGACCCCCCGGTTCACCTGCTGATTTTCGGTAGTGCTGAAATCGTTGGATGGCGCACGCCGGGCCACACAGTCCCGACGCGCCGCTTTACGTTGTTGGGGGTGTCATCGGCTGCCCCGCCACTGGAGGTGACTTCTGTGGCGCACACAGGCGTGACAGTCGTGCTTGTGCTCTCCGCCGCTCAGCGTTTTCTTCCATTTGGTTGAGTTGCTGTTCGTGGTAGTGGTTGACTGCCTCTTGGATGGGGCGGATGTGGTAGCGCAGTGTGCCGTTGCGCTTACGTCCGTCCCTGGTGACAACGGTGGTGGGCTCGGTGCGGATGAGCTGCTTCTCTTCCAGCTCTGACACGTACTTCCGCACAGTGTTTGCGCTCATCTTCACCGCCCTGCCGATGGTGTTGTAGCTGGCGTAGCTCTGATAGGTTTTCCTGTTCTCAATGTGGAGCAGGTATCCGTAGACCGCGATAGCACCGTAGGACAGGTTCAGGTAGTAGACCTCGTTAGGCATGGGAGAATAATTTTTGACTGGGTCGCGTTTGGGATAGGGATAGTATTTATTCACGTTACGCCTCCCGTGTGGTCTTCCACCCAACGGATGAACGCCTCCTTGGGGATCACGATACGGCTGCCGATCTTCAGAGAGGGAAACCCCTGCTCATGCATCAGTTCGTACCCGCTGGACGGTGAGACACCCAGCACCTTTGCCACTGTCTCTGCATTCAAGAACAGCGGCAGCTCGTCATAGCTTTTGTAGACTGATTCTTTCATTCCTGTCATCTCCTCATTGATTTTTGTTTCTCTATCTGATACGATGAGGGTAACACAAAATTAACCAACGCACAATAGATTTGGCGAAGGATGGGCAAACGCCAAAAGTCTATCGGATACAGGAAGGGGCAGTATGGCAGAGAATATGTTTGACCGATTTACGGTTTTCTTTACCGGAGACACAGTGTTTCTGGATACGACAGCATTTCCGCTCGGCCAACTCACGACGGACGTTCTGAATCTGGACAGCGAGGTGTTGGCGGAAATTGATCGGCACATCAATGACTTTATGAGTGCTGTGTGGACGCTGCTTCAAGAAAAAACAGACAGCGCCGCCAGCTCCGCGCAGGAGAGGCTCAACACTGTCTGGAATTTGATTTTTGATCTGCCTGTCTACCGGAGTCTGCACTTGAACACAGAGACTGCACGGAACTTATTTCCCGCCCTGCTGTCCGACCAATCAAAATGGGCAGAGACGCTGGACGTTGACTCAGAAGGCCACCGGATGTTTGAAGATTTTCTCTCTGGACTGGAATACTTTTCAGAGAGCCTGCGGAATTTCCGGGGCCAGATCCAGGGGATGCTGGAACTTTACTTCGAGCCGCTGTCCCGCCGCGGTGCAGGGGCATACGCTGAAGCCTACGCCGCTTACTTTACCGATATGACAGCCGCAGGAAAATTGTTTTTCCAGAAACAAGAATTTGCTCAGAGCTTTCCCGCACAGCTTTGCTTTGTTCCTATGGCACATCCGACGGAAGCAGGAAAGGTTCTCCTTGCAGAAAAAGCGGAGTTCAGCTATCTCTCCCACTTTCTTTACACCGATTTTTACCGTGGTCTAATGACGGGCAACGCGCCCCGCCGTTGTCATAACTGTGGACGCTATTTTCTCCTGACCGCTGGGTACAACACCTGCTACTGCAATCATGTCGCACCGGGAGAGACAGAACGCACTTGCCGCAAGGTCGGCGCTCACCGGAAAGCGAATCATCCAACGGGGTTGAGCCCTGCGGGCATGGAGTACCGGAAAGTTTATAACCGTTTGAAGGCGAGAAAGCAGAGGAGAAAGATCAGCGCGGATGAGTGGAACGCTGCTTTGGCGCAGGCTCAGGAAGTGCTGGACATGGCAGAGCGCGGAGAACTGTCAGACGAGGAAATGCAGGAGCAGTTTCGCGCGTTCTGAGCGAAGCAGCAATTCTTTGGATATGGAGACGCAGTTTCTGAAAGCCAAGAGGGCAGATCTTCCGCTGTGCAGCCAGAGGCGGAATGATACGCCTGCATTCTGGTTGCCTCATTTTTCCGTATAACGGATGATCTGGTGGAGCGGTCAGGTATAATCCCAGGCGTCAAATCCGAAGGCCTTATGCCTGTCACACCGTCAAAGCTGCCGTAGTCGGGAGGATTGTTCCGGCCCGTATACTTGTCATGGTAGTGGACATAAGCTGGATGGTTATAGACAATAACGCCTGCCGTATCCGTTTTCCTTCAGAGCCTGCATCATTTCGTCCTTGCGGTCGGACACCGGGGATGCGAACAGTCTGCTCTTCAAGTAGAACGTGCTGCCGTTAAGAAGCTGTTCAGCATCTATTCAATAGCAAGCGAATAAAAGCAAGAGAAAACATTTGAAACGAGTTCTGCAATTTGCGCTCACAGTTTTTCCAAAGTCTACGACATTTATCAATCCAGGCAAATGAACGCTCGACAATCCATCGTTTTGGTAGGATAGTAAACGTGTGGAGTTCATTGCGCTTAACGACCTCGACATCTGCACCGGAAGGAGCGTTAATGGCGTTGGCAAAATTTTCTCCGGTATAGCCTCCATCCACCAAAATCTTTTTGAGCATGGAGAAGTGATCCGTTACATCACAATAATAATCAACCATATCAATTGCTCCATTCCGGTCAGTTACACTGGCGGTTGTCACCATGATCATATGGGGCAGCCCCAAAACATCCACTCCAATATGCAGTTTTATTCCAGATACTTTTTCCCCGCATCATAGCCCTTTTCTTCAGCGGTATCAGCATTTTGAATGCTTTTGGAATCAACAATCAGCATGGTTGTCCGCGCTATGCGTCCGTTTTTCTCCCGCTCTGCTTCCACCAGCTTGCGCAGGACTCGGTCAAGAACACTGACTCCATTTTCATCTTGGCTTGACCATATGTCATAATGGTAGCGCACATTTTACCATTTGGGAAAATCATGCGGAATAGCCCGCCAGGTACATCCTTCTTTTAGCAGATACAAAACCGCACAAAACAGGTCGTATAAGTCATATTTGCGGGGATGTGTTCTCTTTTTCGCTCCGACCAGTTCCTCGCGTATTGCTTCAAATTGTTCCCGGCTGATGTCACTCGGATAGCTTTTTCTCATCTGCCCCCACCCCTTCCTGCTCTGCTATTATATCGCGTTTCGGAGCAGTTAGATAGATACTAAACAGGTTCTAAGGGAAAAGCGGTCAAGTTCGGCCTCTGTCATGGCATCTGAGAGCTGCTCGTCCAGTTCGGAGATCTCCGCGCCCAGAGCCTTTGTCTGCGCTTCGAGATCTTTTTTCTGTTCCTGCAGAGTCTTGAGTCTGTCAGCCATTTCAAAGATTTGTGTGTTCTCCATCGGTTACTACCTCCTTTCACTTACTACCGAGGAATTCAACCCCCTCCGTGAAAGGTCAGTTCTTAAAGGGATTCCTGCCCTTGCGGTAATCGTCCACAAGCATCTTTGCGAGGTCCTGTTTCTGGCGGAGCGCGTATAAAACCTTGCGGTCGACCGTACTCCTGCAAACAAGGTAAATGTAGTGGCAGTTCTCCTTCTGCCCGGCTCTGTGGATACGAGCCTTCGCTTGTTCGAAATTGCTCATGCTATAGTCGAGGGAATAAAAGACCATTGTGCTTGCCGCCGTGAGCGTGATGCCAAGTCCCGCAGCCGCGATCTGCCCCACGAACACACGGCACCTATCGTCATATTGGAAACGATGAATCTCATTGTCGCGGTCTTTCACACCACCGCGCACTACGGCATAGCCAATCTTTTCCTTTTCGAGAAACTCCTGGATATCGTCAAGTTCCGGCACAAATCTCGCCATGATAACAATTTTCTTTTCCTCTGCCATAGCAGAGTCGATGATGTCGGAAAGCGCATCCAGCTTGGCGCGGCTCACGATATTAACTACGCCATCGTCATCGGTAAGGTGTCCGCCCGTGATCTGTGACAGGCGGAGGAGTTTTGTAAGGATATTCGTCGTGGTGACCTCCGACTCATCCAGTTCAGCGTAGTTTTCGTTCTCGATGCTGTCATAAAGGTTTATTGCATCCTTCTCCAAGTCCACAGTACGGACTTCCTCGGTTATTGCAGGGAGGTCCAGACACTCCGCCTTCGTCACTCGGAAAGCGACCGAGTGGAGTTTCTGCAGGAAATCATCGGTCATCCATTTGCGGAAGATTGGTGTGTGGTTGCCGTAGCCACCCATGTCAAAATACTGGTTACGGAAGGCATAGAACGATGTGCCAAATATCTGTGGATTGAGGAAACGATACTGCGAGAACACATCCAACTCGCGGTTCGTAATAACCGTTCCCGTGAGGAGTAGCTTGTATCTCGCCTTATCGCCGATATGGTGCATTCCCTTGCTCTGGGAGGTACGGTTCTCCTTCAGCTTGTGCGCCTCGTCCGCGATTACCAGGTCGGCATTATATGTCAGCAGTTCCTTTTCGAGCCTCCATGCGCTTTCGTAGTTCACGATTACGACCTGCAGGCCCTCGTCCGGTAGCCTGGTCAGCTGCTCCTTTTTCTTTGCCGCCGTACCCTTGAGGATGGTCAACGAATATGGGAAGTCGGCGAACTTTTCAAATTCCTCCTGCCAAACGCCGAGGATGGAAAGCGGCGCGACAACCAGCACCCGGTTGACCTTGCCGTATTGGTACATACAGCCCACCACGGCGATACTCACGATGGTTTTGCCAGTCCCCATTTCCATCAAAAGCACCGCGCCACGGCTCTTGAGACGCTCGTCAAATACACCAAACTTATCGCAGGCGAAAGCAAAGGCTCTTTTCTGGTGGTCATACGGCATTGCCTTGATCGGCATCATCATTCCGATGTTCTCAATCATTGCTCTCACCCCGCATTTCCTTGATCTTAATGCCCTGGACTGTTTCACCCGGTGTTAGCACGAGGATTTCGCAGAATTCTTCGAAGAGAAAGGTAAGCAGCCTTTTCGGGGAGCTTCTGTGTTCGCTCTGCAGGACTTCCTGCTTGTGGCCGTTCCTATCGGCAATATTGATGGTGGTTAGTTCTATCGACAGGTCTTTGCCGACTTCGAATCTCTGTATGACCACGCACTTGGTGTCATCGTCCCAGCGTTCGTAGCAGTAATACTTGCCATCCGCTGTCAAGTAGCAGGTGCGATTGGAATTGAACCCGCTCTTGCGTTTCTTTGAATCGTTGTTTCTTTGCATGAAAAATGGCTCCTTTCAGATTTGCTTTGAAATCCGTCAGAGCCGCCATGCATCCGCAGACGCAAAAAAGGCGGCAGAGAGATGCAGTCACTTTTAGAACCACATCCCGCACTGCCGTCTTGCGTTCTGGCGGATTAAATTCTTTATTTTGAAGTGGTTAAGCCTCTTTCTTATCGCGAAAATGTGTGATATGAAGAGTGCCGTCCCGATTAGCGCGAATATAAGTCACGCAATCACCTCTGCGTATCTGCACAACCTTTTTGTCATTGCTCAGATCGCAAATCCTTTTTTTGTTCAGATTTATCACCCGCATTTGGTTTCCTACTTTCCATAAGTTTGCAATGAAAACAAAAAAGGCCACTTGGATATGCTATTTTGTAAGATCAACGAAGAAGACCATTATCCTTTCTTCATCGAGTCCTACAGCGTAGCGCGTCCAAGCGGCTTACCTGTGAGTCACTCGTATTTACTTTTAATGCGTTGCTACAGTCCCAATCTTTACTACAATCTCTTTGTTTTTCTGTGCCGGACATTTAACAATGGCCGGGATAACGGATTGAAGACGCTCCGCTGTTTTTAATACGTGGCACTGTTTATGTGCGATACACGTTGATGCCAGCGGGCATTTATAATGAAATTCTTCCTTCATGCGCACCTCCATATCATCTAATTGGTTGATATTCGGCTGTTTTTTTGCACCTCTTGCGAGGTGCATTGATTGCCCCTATCAGAGAAGCGGTATCGAATAATAGTTATCCGTTAGGTAATAGCTGTCTGGTGCTGGAGATAGCGAAATATAGGCCAGTCCCAGTTCTTTTATCCGAATCTTTGCCGATTCATAGGAGACGTTATATACTTTTGAGACCGTTGCGATAAGGGCGTCATTCTCGTATCCAGGATGCTCTCTAAAACAGAACTGCTGAATCGTTGGATCAGCGTAGAGCATCCGCATCGTTTTTCTCGGCATTAGGGAGGCCGCGCTAAAGTATTTCGCTTGATGCTCAATCCAGTCAAGGTCAGTTCGAAGTTTTCTTGATGATCCTACTCTACCCATAATGCTTTTCGCCTCACAAGATGTGTAGGGTAAATGGCCGACTTCGCATTCATTCTCCAGCGGCAATTGATAATAGTCGATGTAATAGTATTCATCATGATAAATGGCATGACCGCTTTCATGCATGACCGTCGACCGAAAAGCGTGTTCCTTTTTTTCGTCTAACAGCCTATTATCAATTATAATCGTAGACGCATCCACAGGTTCCTCATTTGGGCGTTTCGTTTCTGGATTGTAGACTATGATTTTTGCATCGTTAAAAATCATTCTCCCCCAGATAAAGCCGTTATGAGAAAGATCTGTAAAGTGGAAGTGCAATCCCAGATAGTTCTCTGCGAAATCCTCCACGTCAATGGCTTGAGGCTTGGATAATAGACTCGAATCGTAATCTCCAATAAGCATTTCTGCGTGTTCGTCAATTTTATCGTTGCTGAGAATGGGGATGTTGTTCGTGCCATATTTCAGGCGCAAATCAATCATTGGTCTTCCCCCTTCTTGCTGGCAACAAACTCATCAACGATTTTTTTCCAATCTTCTTCATCGGCATCCATCTCTTTCATCGTGCGCAATGCAGACATCACATAGTCACGCTCGACAATATAGTCAGCAAAATCCTGCGGCACAGCCACATTCTTGCCTTTATAAGACTCCGCAGCCTTATTATTCATTTCCTCGGCTTCTTCCGTGGACATTTCAAGAAACTTCTTAAGCAATTCGAGCCTGTCCGCAGTAAAAGCGCAACGGCGATCTTTTTCAACCTCGCTGTAGAACTGTGGTGATACTCCGATTGCTTTAGCAGTCTCGCGGAGCGATTTTCTTCTTGCGGTACGGAGGGATTCAATGTACTTTCCGAAACTCAGCCCATTTGTACCCATTAGTGTTCCTCCTTTCAAACGATAGTCAATCAACTGATTGACACTATCCAGTATACTCGCTCCGAACAGTTTTGTCAAGCACTTGGGTGACACTTTTACAGGACATTCACAAAATTTTTGACTGCTTTTCACATCGGGAAAATAATTGTGCGTTCTCAAAGTTTTTATTGATTTTCTCGCAAGTTTGTGGCAGAATATGATATGATAGGTTATTATGCATGGAGGTAATCACGCATGGCAAACATAAGTTACAAAAAACTATGGAAACTTCTTATTGATAAAAATTTAAAGAAAAAAGACTTACAGGAGATGGCAGGCATCAGTTCATCCTCCATCGCAAAACTTGGTCGCAATGAAAATGTTAACACAGAAATCATAAACAAAATCTGCAATGCCCTTAATTGCGACACGAGCGACATTATGGAAATGGAGAGTGAGGAGGCTTGATGCCTCGAAGTTATTATGCTTAGAAGATATAAAACAATCGACCTATTCAGCGGATGTGGCGGGATGTCGCTCGGCTTTCAAAATGCGGGATTCGAGATTCTCGCCGCATATGATAATTGGAAACCAGCCGTGAATGTTTATGGACTCAACTTTGAGCATCCGATTTATTCCGAAGATTTAGCTGACGAAGAGGTACAAAAAAGGATAAAAGCATTTAAGCCCAATGTGATTATTGGCGGACCGCCTTGTCAAGACTTCTCTTCTGCTGGTCACCGGGACGAGAATCTTGGCCGAGCAGTTCTTACATATACATACCGTGATATTATCCTTCGAATAAAACCAAAGTACTTTGTCATGGAAAACGTGCCAGAGATAACAAAAAGCGCAATATTGAAGGGAATTAAGGATAATTTTAAAGAAGCCGGATACGGATTAACGGAGCGTGTGCTTGATGCAAGTTACTGCGGTGTGCCACAGTCACGAAAGCGTTTCTTCTTGGTTGGATGTCTTAATGGCGAGGATGATTTCCTTCAAAAAGAACTGGACAAGAACTTAGCTGACGCCCCAATGTCAATGCGCGATTACTTTGGTGACTCGTTAGGGATCGATTATTATTTTCGTGTTCCACGGAGTTATAGTAGGCGCGGCGTATTCAGCATTGATGAACCTTGCCAAACGATAAGAGGTGTAGACAGACCAATTCCTCCGGGATATCCTGGTCATCCTTCTGATCCTGTTGGAATAGGACCGCAAGTCCGTGCACTGACAATAGAGGAACGAAGCTATGTTCAAACTTTCCCCAAGGACTTCGTTTTCCAAGGGAACAAGACCGATTTGAATCAAATGATTGGTAATGCTGTCCCTGTAAAGTTGGCCGAATATGTGGCTACCGCGCTACGGGCTTACGACCGCAAACCGAAACGGAGAAAAGAAAATGCGAACAATTGATTTATTTAGCGGCTGCGGAGGGATGTCGCTCGGCTTTCAGAATGCCGGCTTTGATATTGTGGCGGCTTTTGATAATTGGGAGCCTGCTGTGAATATCTATAGCCAGAATTTTTCCCATCCGATTTATAAAGCCGACTTAAATAAAGAAGCTCCCATCAAGCAAATTGAAGCGCTTCATCCTGATATTATTATTGGCGGTCCCCCATGCCAGGACTTTTCAATAGCTGGATACAGAAACATGGGCGAACGCGCAAACTTAACTATCCGCTATGCGAATATCATTAGCAGGCTCAAGCCAAAATGGTTTGTAATGGAGAATGTTTATAACATCGAAAGGATGCCCGTTCTCCCTAAGGCAACAAAGATATTTAAGGAGACAGGGTACGGCCTTACCACGCGAATTCTCAACGCAAGTTACTGTGGCGTACCACAGGCGCGAATGCGCTTTGTTATGGTTGGCCATCTCGGTGACAAAGATGATTTTCTTGGAGAGATGCTCGATAGCAGGCAAAGTGATAAGCCGATGACATTACATGACTATCTTGGTAGTTCTCTGCACACGGAATTCTATTATATGCATCCGAGAAGCTATAACCGCCGTGCTGTGTTCAGCATCCATGAACCAAGTGCCACAATACGTGGTGTCAACCGACCTATTCCCGAAGGTTATAAAAGACACCACGCGGATAAGGCAGATATTTCAGATGGTGTTCGCGCCCTCACCTCGAAAGAACGCAGTTATATTCAGACATTCCCCGAATCCTTCATATTTGAGGGAAAAAAGACTGATGTGGAGCAAGCAATCGGAAACGCAGTTCCCGTAAAACTGGCCGAGTATATTGCCAGATGTATAGCAGACTATGAAAAGGAAGAAGGTGCGCCCTCTGTATGATAACTGACATCAATGCATTGCAGCAGGATATCAGAGCCATTGGCTCTGTATCTGATAGTGCGGAATTTTTCGAGGGATTCCTTCGTGCTTTTGACATTCCAGTTTCCACGATAGATCGGCTCAAATCAACGTCATCATATAACGTAAATAAAGGTGTACGTATTGGACAGCAACTCTTCTATCTTGCTTCCGAAGGCAGCAACCTTTATTCTGATTTCAACATTTTAAAAAAGAATAATATTGCCAGTCTCAAGACCCGCTTTGCCATGATTGCAAATGCAGTAGAAGTTCTCGTTTTTGACTTAAAAACGGAAGAAACTCTCTTCTCTTCAAAGGCAGAACTCTTTTCCCATGTAGATTTTTTCTTTCCACTTATAGGTAGAGAGAAACCTGTTATCGAAGAGAATATTGCCGTCAATATTGAGGTCAGTGAAAAATTTGCACAGCTGTATAATGAATGCCGTTTAAATAATACGCAAGCCGATTTGACTGATATCAGTGAGTTGATTTGCCGTACTCTCTTTTGCTGTGTTATCGACAGCATGGGCGTACTGATGACAGGCGATACTTCTCTATATGTTTTTGCACAAAAATACACCGAAGAATCTGGCAGGGATTTTTCCGGCTTTATCTCATCGCTGTTTTTGGCAATGAAAATGGAGAACCGGAGCAATCTACCTCTCTATTTCAAGCAGGTGAACTATATTGATTCACGCTTGTTCGATAGGGATATCAGCGGCATAACCTTCACAAGGAATATGCGTAGTCTGATGCTTGAAATAATGTCCTTTGATTGGTCAAACGTTGATCCTGAAATTCTTGGATCGCTAATTCAATCTATAATTGTCCCTGATGATGAGAACATTACCGGGAATTTTACCGCTACTGCCAATGTACAAAAAGTCATAGGTCCTCTGTTCCTTAATAGCCTTTACTCCGAGTATGAAAACTGCAAAAATGAAAGCACCGCTTGTAACGCATTAAAAGAACGCGTAATGAAACTGTGCGTATTCGATACATCCTGCGGCTGCGGCAATTTTCTCTTGGTTACCTACAAAGAACTTAATCTGTTGCTCGCAAAGATTGCTTCTGCTGCAGAACAGTCTATACCGCTTATGCCGATTACAAATTTCTACGGCATTGAATCGAATCCGTTTTCCTGCGCTATTGCAAGGATGGGATTACTATTTGTCGTGCTGCAAAGCAAAAAGACTTCTTTGGCTACCCTTCAAGCGGATATAGATGTTCTTTTTAACAACAACATTGTAACTGGCAATCCTACGCGCATATCATGGGATTCCGTTTGCCCAGGAGCTTCTGAAACATATATCATTGGTAACCCCTCGTACAAAGGCGCTCGGAAACGTAACGATGAGCAGAATGCTGATATGGATTATGTTTTTAACGGGTATTCAAATTATAAGAATCTCGACTATGCTGCTTGTTGGTTTCTTCTTGCCGCAAAGTATATTCAAACTCACGGCGGAGCATATGCTTTTGTTACCACAAATTCTCTCACGCAGGGAGAACAAGTTAGTCTCCTATGGCCGAAGTTGTTTGAATGCGGCGTACATATTCGCTTTGGGCACAAAGCCTTTAAGTGGCGCAACGATGCAAGGAATACCACTGCGGTTACAGTTGTGATTATTGGTATTGTGAGTAATTCCGATACGCGCCGATGCGAACTATACTCTCAGACGGTTATGACCGAACCTACGCAAATCAGCCCATATCTTACTCCGGGTTCCACTCTGGTGCAAAAGCGGAAACGCCCTATAAGCAGTCTCCCGTATATGATAAAGGGGAATATGCCTTATGACGGCGGTTACCTTCTTATGGATGTGGCAACAAAGAATCATATCGTAGAGCAAGATCGGCGTGTTCTGCAATATATGCGGCGTATAGTTGGTTCAGATGAGTTTATTAACGGCATAGAGAGATGGTGTTTCTGGATAACTGACGATAAGGCAGACGCTGCGCTTGAAATCCCCATAATAAAGGAGCGGGCAGACCTTGTTCGTGATTTGAGACTCGGCAAGACAGATAAGAGTGCGCAGAGGCTTGCAGCTTATCCTTATCGATTTAGGGAGATGCACGAAACCACTACGAACTCTCTCGTTATACCGTCAGTATCCTCTGAAAACAGAGAATATGTTCCGGTTGGTTTTGTGGATAAGAAAACTGTGGTTACAAACCTTGCGTTCGTAATCTATGACTGCGATCCCTGGATATTCGGAGTTGTGTCATCCAAGATGCACAATCTTTGGATCAAGGCCGTCTGCGGAGGCTTGGAAACGCGAATCCGCTATTCAAGCGAATTAGGATATAATACCTTCCCATTCCCCTCAATCACTGACGAGCAAAAGAAGGATATCCGAAATTGCGTAAATCAGGTAATAGCTGTCCGTGAGGAGGAATTCGATAAAACATACGCTCAAATGTATAAAAAAGACGAAATGAGTGACGATCTTCGTTTTGCACATTCGATGCTTGATTTGCAGATTGAGCGATGCTATCGAGATGAACCTTTCGTGAGCGATGATGAGCGGCTTGACTGCCTGTTTGAACTTTACGAGAAAATTGGAGGATAACATGGAAAATATTATTGATGTCACTTACGAAACGACTGGACAGACAACAGCCGTGAATGAAATGGGAATGCGCCCCATGCAGGCACGGGCATACGCTGCACGTAACTCTCAGTATATTCTTCTGAAAGCACCGCCGGCGTCAGGAAAGTCACGTGCGTTGATGTTTATTGCATTGGATAAATTGAAGATTGGCGCAGTTAAGAAGATTGTTGTTGCTGTTCCAGAACGCTCTATAGGAAAATCGTTTCTTTCTACGGAACTGATTAAATATGGCTTCCACAGCGATTGGCTGGTATCCGAGAAGTATAACCTTTGTGTTCCCGGAGGAGAAAACAGCAAGGTCGAGACATTTAAGGAATTTATGGATTCCAATGAGACCGTATTGCTCTGCACTCATGCCACCCTTCGTTTTGCTTTCGACAAAATTGGCGCAGCCAAGTTTGGAAATTGCCTTGTTGCGGTGGACGAATTCCATCATGTTTCTGCCGACTACGAAAGCAAACTCGGAGAACTCGTTCGTGCGCTTATGCAACAGGAAAATGTGCATATCCTTGCCATGACTGGTTCCTACTTCCGAGGCGATGGTATCCCCGTCCTCTCGTATGAAGATGAAGCGAAGTTCTATAAGGTTACCTATAACTACTATGAACAGCTTAATGGCTACACCTATCTGAAATCACTTGGCATTGGTTTTCACTTCTATTCAGGTAAATACACCTCTGCCATTATGGAAGTTTTGGACACAGATAAGAAAACGATTCTCCACATTCCAAGTGTGAATTCTGGCGAATCCACCAAAGACAAGTACATTGAGGTAGATACGATTATTGATGCCATCGGCACCGTAGATCATGTTGACCCTGAAACAAATATTATATTCGCTTCACGGAGAACTGATGGAAAAATAATCAAGGTCGCGGATTTGGTAAATGACAATGCTGCCGAAAGAGAAAAGGTTGTGGAATTCCTCCGCAATGTTAAAGATGTGGATGATGTTGACCTCATTATAGCTCTCGGCATGGCAAAAGAAGGTTTCGACTGGCCTTTCTGTGAACACGCACTCACAGTAGGATATCGTGGTTCTCTGACCGAAATCATACAGATAATTGGTCGTTGTACCCGCGACAGCGAGAATAAAACTCATGCCCAATTTACAAACTTGATTGCAGAGCCTGATGCCGAAAGCGAGGAAGTGGTTGAATCCGTAAACAATATGTTGAAAGCCATAACTGCCTCTCTCCTTATGGAACAGGTTCTTGCTCCAAACTTCAATTTTAAGCCGAAGCCACCGGAAGGTTCCGATGAAGATAAGGCAGATGACGCACGAACTATCCGTGTTGGAGGAATGCGTCAACCCTCAACACAGAATGTAAAAAACATTCTTGATTCAGACCTCACAGACCTTAAAGCTACCATTCTGCAAGACCCGCAAATCGCAAAGGCAGTAAGCGGCGTGGTCGACCCGGAAGTCATTAACAAAATCATGATTCCGAAGATAATTATGACAAAGTATCCTCATCTGTCGGAGGATGAAGTGGAAGAAGTTCGTGAACATTTAGTTGCAGATATGGTTATACGCGGCTCAAATGTTAAGGCAGATGGTAATCGTAGGCTTATCGATATGAGCGGCAAATTCGTAAACCTTGATGAACTTAATATCGACCTCATCGACTCCATCAATCCATTCCAGCAGGCATTTGAGGTAATCTCCAAGTCCATCACTCCGAAAGTTCTGAAATCTATTCAGGAGTGTATTGCTGCGTTTAAGGTTAATATGACAGATGACGAGGCGATTTATCTTTGGCCGAAGGTCAATGAATTTGTCAAGGTTACACGGCGGCAGCCTTCATTGGATGCGCTTGATCCTACTGAAAGACGTCTTGCTGAAGCTCTAATATACCTTCGTCAGTTAAAGAGGGATCAAAAGAATGGATGAGAAAACAAAGAAAGACAAATTATCAGAAATATTTGAAAGCGATCTCCTCGGATTACTTGCTGTAAACGAACCTAAAACTGCGCCTGTTTCACCGCAAGACAGCAGGCTCATTGATAGCTTCCAGGAAATATCCGATTTTTATGAAACAAATCAGAGATGCCCCGAACTCGGTGACGATATAGGCGAGTATCGTCTTGCTTCGCGTCTTGCGGCAATAAAAAAAGACCCCAAAAAGGTAAAAATACTTTTACCGTATGATTACTACAATCTGTTAGAAAGCGAAGAGACAAAATCCGTCTCGGTTGAAGAACTTATCAGGGATGATCCGCTTGGACTCCTGGATGGAGATGACGAGGCTGATAGCATATATACCCTGTCCCATGTCAAACCATCGGAGAGACTTCGTCCCGATTACATTGCTCATCGCAAAGTTTGTAAAGATTTCGATCTTTATGAAGAGGCTTTCCAAAGAATTCATGACGATTTAGAATATGGTCGCAGGCGTCTTGTAGAATTCAAAGAGGGTGATTTGCATGAAGGTTGTTACTATGTCCTTCGCGGCGTGGTTCTTTATTTGGAGCAAAACCTGGCCGTTAAGCAAGAAATTGAATATAAAAGCGGCGCTAAAATACGTCGCGAAGGAAGGACAAGGTGCATCTTTGATAACGGCACGGAATCATCCATGCTCTATCGTTCTCTTGGAAAGGCACTAAAACTTGATGGTTTTTGCATAAGCGATTTGATTGAGCAAACCGATGGCCCTGTAAGCATTGACTCCTCCGATGTTCAGAACGGTTACATCTATGTGGTTCGGAGTTTGAGCCGTGCGCCTCAAATCCGCTCCATACGCAATTTATACAAAATTGGGTATTGCTCTGGCGATGTTACAATGCGCATTAAAAACGCAGTTCACGAGCCAACATATCTAATGAGTGATGTGGAGATAGTGCTGACGGCGAGATGTTATAACCTGGACGTTCCCTATCTTGAAGCAAGTATCCACAGTTTTTTCAGTAACGTCAATATATACTTTGAGGTGCGGGATGATGAAGGTATTATGCATTATCCAAAAGAATGGTTCACCGTACCGCTCAACATTATCGAGGAAGCTATTCCACTTGTCGTTGACAAGAGGATTGACAGTTATCGATATGATAAGAATTTGCAAATGATCATTCAGAAAGGAACATCTGAATAAGATATATTGATTTATGGCTGATGTTTTTTCAAAGACAAAACGTTCGCAAATTATGCAACGAGTCAAGTCTTCCGGGAATAAGAGCACTGAGGGGAAACTGATTCAGTATTTTAACGAGCGGCATATCACCGGCTGGAGACGCCACTACAAAGTAAAAGGACACCCGGATTTTGTTTTCCTTGATAGGCACATAGCTATTTTTGTCGATGGATGCTTTTGGCATGGGCATGATTGCAGAAATACTCGACCTGCAGAGAACGCAGATTACTGGAACAGAAAAAGGCAAAAGAACATTGCACATGACGCTGCCGTTACTTCGTCTTTTCAGAATCGTGGTTGGCTTGTCATCCGTATATGGGAATGCGAACTCAAAAAGAAAAATCGAGATGTCCTTGATGAGAAGTTAGCTCCGGTACTACGTTGAACAAAGCTGCGCACTCTCATAACGATAATAATTCTTGTTCGTTGCGGGATATGACAATCGTTATGGGCTGTGCATTTTCTCATTGCCAGCAGCTCGCTTTTTTCGACTGCTCTTGAATAGATACTGAATAGTTTCTAATACTTCTGGGACCACCTTTCTTTGTATACAGTCCCGCAAGGAGCGAGCCGCTTTCCAAACCCGAAGTGATTCTATATAAAATTCCCAGATTCAGGGAAAACTGAATCTGGGGTGATGAAAATGATGAATTTTTTCCACGGCACAAATGGGACAGGCCCCTATTTTGAAGGGTGGTACTTGAAGCACCAGTCCCCGCAGGGACAGACCCTCGCACTGATTCCCGCATTTCATATCGACAGCGGAGGCCGACATACCGCCTCTCTCCAGGTCATTTCGAGCGGCGCGGCATGGTGGCTGGAGTATCCAGAGGCACAGTTCAAATTCTCCCGGCAGCCGTTTCAGGTCCAAATTGGGCCATCCAGCTTCAGCAGCCAAGGGATCGTCCTCCATATTGAGCGGGATGGACTTTCTCTCCACGGTACGCTGCGCTACGGCCCATTTACAATTCTCCGGTCTGACATTATGGGGCCGTTCCGCTTTTTTGCGGGAATGCAGTGTTCTCACGGAGTCATCAGCATGGGACATTCTCTCGGGGGAACACTAAAACTGGACGGCGAGCAAATCGATTTCTCCAACGGGATCGGATATATCGAGACGGACCGGGGCCGCTCCTTTCCCAGCGCGTACCTCTGGACCCAGTGTGTCTGGGACGGGACGGACCAAGGTAGCCTGATGCTCGCCATCGCAACGATCCAGCTACCTGTGGGGAGTTTCACCGGGTGCGTCTGCTCTATTTTTTACCGCGGCCAGGAATACCGCCTGGCAACCTACCGGGGTGTCAGAATCGAAACGTGGTCTTCTTCCAGAGCAGTCATCTGCCAGGGGAAATACCGCCTGGAAGTGGAACTACTGAACGAGCGGAGACAGGCCCTCCACGCTCCGATTGAGGGTCGTATGGAGCGCACCGTCCACGAGAGCCTTTGTGCCAAGGTGCGTTACCGTTTCTGGCACGGGAAAGACCTTCTGTTTCAACATACCAATAAGAATGCCAGCTTTGAGTACTCCTCAACAGATTGACTGCCGTTATCGGCAAATTATTCGTCCTTTAGCTGGAGTCCGCCGTTGCATTTTTGCCGGTAATGAGGTATACTACCATTATCCCAACTTCGGAGGATACAAGGATGGAGTACCTTTCCGTTGCAAAAATAGCAGAAAAATGGAGCGTCTCCCAGCGGAGTGTAAGGAATTACTGTTCTGAGGGACGAATCCCTGGGGCGTTTCTCACCGGCAAGACCTGGAATATCCCTGCTGACGCGGAAAAGCCCAACCGCGCCAAACGGAAGGACGCCGCTCCTGACACCCTGCTTGATGCATTAAAACGGGAAAAAGCTGCTAAGCTGCCTGGCGGCATCTACCACAAGATTCAAATCGAGCTGACCTACAACTCCAACCACATGGAGGGCAGTCGGCTGACCCACGACCAGACCCGCTATATCTACGAGACCAACACCATCGGCATCACAGAAGAAAGCGTGAACGTGGATGATATTCTCGAGACCTGCAACCACTTCCGCTGTGTTGACCTGGTTATCGAACACGCCAAGCTGCCTCTATCCGAGAAATTTATCAAGAAACTCCACGCTGTATTGAAATCCGGGACCAGTGACAGTCGGCTGGACTGGTTTGCTGTGGGAAGCTATAAGAAAATGCCCAATGAGGTGGGCGGCATGGAAACGGCGGCTCCGGAGAAGGTCGGGGAACAAATGAGATCTCTGCTGGCGGAATATAGCAGAGGGCAAAAAAAGGAACTGCGGGATCTGCTGGACTTCCATGTCTGCTTTGAGCGGATTCACCCCTTCCAGGACGGCAATGGCAGAGTGGGCCGCTTGATCCTTTTTAAGGAATGTCTGAGATATGGAATTGTGCCGTTCATTATCGAAGACGATTTGAAATTGTTCTACTACCGCGGCTTGAAGGAGTGGGGACGCGAGGACGGCTATCTGACCGACACCATTTTAACTGCGCAGGACCGCTTCAAAAAGTATTTGGACTATTTCCGTATTCCCTATTGAGTAGGATGCCTAATTCTTTGGATAATGCTCCTCAGAATTTGCGTATCTGATCTGGTAAAAAATCCTTGCAAAACCTTTCCGTCAGAGTTACAATACAGACGGTATAAAACGAAAACGCTTCCCGTCCAGCGCCTGTGGAAAACCGCCGGCTGAGGGCAGGAAGCGTTTCTGACCACAGGACCTACCACAGACGCGGTTGGAACACATGGAGGGCATCCCGTCAAAGAGGTCTACAGATGAAATGAAATCCAACAGAAACGTCCAAAAAGAGTAAAAACAAGCCAAAAAAGTTTCTCAAATCTTTTCGCATCCGTGAGGTTCGAGGGTTCGATCCCCTTCGGGTCCACCAAATAGGAAATCACCGCAGTGAAAACTGCGGTGATTTTTCGTTTGACCACAGAAATACCACAGACAGCGATTCAAACTTCAGTAGCAACGATAGTATTTCCCTGCCGTTGATTTGACCATTTAATCATCATAGTCTGGGTAGTCTGGTGCCCAATCAGGTATCAGTAGACCTCGATTACGCCTTTGCGCATTGTGTATCTGGCTATGGGTCTTTTTCTTGGATTTTAATTGTTTTGCGTGGTTATCCATTTTTGCCCTATATGCCCTATTGTTTGGATTGTGCTGATTGGCCCAATCATCTAGTTGCGCCTGCGTATGCGTTTTTCCTGATACTTTCTTAGCGCTCATTTTCTCCTCCTTTCTGAGCCAAATAAAACCACGCACTCTTGATTGTGCGTGGTTGCAATCACTTTCGCATAATGCTTTACACGCACTAAAACAAGACCAACGATAATCTCATTGGCTCGAATTTGTGGTGTAAAGCATTGGAACAATAGGGGACTACTATAAGTCAAACACAACTACTTTCTCAATCTCACAACGAGAATTTGGTAGAGACAATAGTTCCAAAGTTTACTCTATTGTATTTTCAAAATGCTCAAGATTTTTCCAAGCCATATTTTCATACTCTCGTTCTATGAAAAGTTGGCGTTTAAAAATATATAAGAGCATTTGTTGATCTAATTATAGCAAGAAAAAAACTATTTGTCAATTTCTTTTATCTCCTGATGCTGTATCTCTAAACTCTGCTATTTCTTGCTTATTTCCAGAATTAGCATCTTTGGCAAACTGGCATGGATAAACCATGGGTTTCAGAAAAATTAGGGCAGCGGACTGTCACTTCAACCCACCGCCCTGTTTCTTTGGATATGGCAACTCAATGTTTGGAGGACATCATCGCCGCCTGTGCTGCCTTTAACTCCGCCAGTTCTCGCTTCATCTGGACGATCAGCGCCGCCAGCTTCTCCTCGCACTCCTCTCTGGTGTGGGCGTAGATATTCCGGGCGTGCTTTTTGCCGTCGATCCACTTAGGCGAGTAGCGGCCCTCCCACAGATGGTCGTTGATTTGGCTGACACAGCCCGTCCCCGGCCTGCGGTGCGGAGGCCTGTAGGGGGTGAACTCCATCGACGGAGCAGTGTCCTCTCGCTATGGCGTATCTTGTTCCTGTACCTCTACACCGGCAATGCCCTGGTCAATATTGCGTGCCGCGTTCCGTTGCATCTCACCGGTGATGTGGGTATAGATGTTCAGCGTGGTAGCTGAGGAGACGTGGCCGATGATAGTGGACAGGGTTTTCACGTCCATGCCGTTCTCCAGGGACATGGTGGCGAAGGTGTGTCTGAGGTCATGGAAGCGCACTTTTTTGCACCCGGCCCGTTCCAGAATGACCTGCAGCCGCTTGCGGACGTATCCGGGATCAATGGGCTGCTCCGGCTTGACGCGAGAGGGGAACATCCACTCCGAGAATAACTGCGCCTTGTACTCCGCCAGCAGTTCCACCATGGCAGACGGTAGGAGGATGGTGCGGACAGCGGCTTTGGTCTTGGGCTCGTTGATCTCCAGCTTGCCATTGACTGAATACACCTGTTTATTGATGCGGAGTCTTCCAGTCTTGAGATCCAGATCGGACCATTTCAGGGCCAGCAACTCGCCCCGGCGCATTCCTGTGGTCAGTTCCAGAAGGAACATCTCATACATTCCCTCCGCCTTGGCCTGGATCAGGAAGCGCTGTACCTCCTCCTTTGTCAGGATCTTCATCTCCTTGTCTCGCAGCGGCGGCAGCTTACAGCCGACAGCAGGATTGGTACGGATCAGCCCGTCCTTTACCGCTCTGTCCAGCGCCATCTGGCAGACCGCATGACAGCTTCGCACCGAGCGATCTGCCATTCCGACACCGTGGTGCTCCACATTGTTGAGCCTCCCGCCCTTTTTCATCTCAGTGAAAAACTGCTGGAGGTCAGACTGGGACAGCTTGTTCAGCGGAATATCCCCCACTCCCGGAATGGCGTGGAGGTAGATCCAGTTTTCATAGTTCAGCTGTGTGGTGTGCCGCAGTCCCGGCTTGGAGTCGTTCTGATACCAGAAGTCCAGCCAATCACCGAAGCGCATTTCTGAACTGATTCTGACCGGCCCGGAGCCGCATTCCGCTTTCAGCTTCTCCAGCTTTTCGGCGCATTCCTTCTTGGTCTTGGCCAGCACATTTTTCGTCTTGGGGTTGCCGCTGTTGTCATAGCCAATGACCACCCGGCCCTCCCAGCGCCCATCCTTTCGCAGGCGAATCGTGCCCTCACCTTTTTTCCGCTTCTTCGCCATGCCGTCACCCCCTCACCATGATGTCGTTCATAAAGCCGCCCACGATCTCCGCCGCCCGGCGGTGCATGTCTCCGGTGACGTGGGTATAGGTATCCAGCGTGAAGGACGCCTTGGTGTGGCCCAGGATACCGGAGAGGGTCTTGGCGTCCACGCCGCTGGTCAGGGCGTGGGTGGCGAAGGTATGTCTAAGTCATGGGGGCTAACCCACCTTCTATACTGCACAATTTCTTGATTTTTGAGATAAGTTTGGAAATTATGCTTTTAATATCTCTAATTTTGTGATATAGTGAAATTAATGATTTTGATAGGAGATTTCACTATGTGGCCGCATACAGGGAAATATGTCCCTCATCAAGATAGTCGAGACCCAACATTTACCTACTATACATTTACTCCACGCCCCTTAAAAGAAGGGCGTCTATACAAAATGGATGATGAACTGGCCGCATTATTAGCTGATACCCATCAAAAACTTGGGTTTCTACGTGGAGTGATGAAATATGCTCCTAATAAGCAAACCTTTAGCGACCTGATGTTATTGAAGGAAAGCACCTTCTCTGTCAAAATAGACTATAAAAGTTCCTCGTTTGAAGATGTACTGCATTGCGTTGGAACCGGGAAGGGCAATGTGGAAGCAGTCACAAATGTTTTATTGGCATATAAAGATGCGATGAGCCAACGCATCACAAACCAATCCTTGGATCAAATTTGTGCAATTGCACTATTGGGAGCTGAAGCAGAAAAAGCTATTAAAATTCGGCGCAAACAAACATTCTTGCAAAAAGCAAGAAGTAATCTTCAGATTTATAGTCCAACAGCCCCAGATGAGCTATTACCAGCACTGGGAGACATTTACTCATATTTGTCCGGAAGTTCAGATGATACGATAGTCAAGGCGGCTATGGCTCATTATCAATTTGAGATGCTACACCCATATGAAATCGGCAACGGTATTATGGGCCGAATTTTAGTGCCTATGATTTTGCGTGAAACACTAGGAGAGGCCATTTCGCTCCTATGTCTGTCAGAATTTTGGTACTACAACAAAAATGAATATTTCGATTTGCTTAGATCTACACAGTATAGTGGGGGATATGAGCGATGGATCAAGCATTTTGTCTGTGCCATCGGTGAAGTTGCAGAACGCTCAGCCAGACTATTTGAAGAATATGAGCTAATGATTGCCAAAGATGAGGAGCGACTAAAGTCTGCCATGTCCGCCGGAAAGAGTGTACGGCTTGTATATAATCATCTCAAAAGATTTCCTGTGATAAATATAGCCTCTGCTGAAAAGAATGTTAACCTCTCATTTAATTCAATTGCAAAGGCCGTACACATTTTGCAAAAAACTCAGATTATTCAGCAGGAAGGGGCTAATGGGAGAAACCGCGTCTGGAAATATTCGGAATTAGAGAGTATACTAGCAAAATAAATATTTATTAGCCACTACAATGTCTAGAAAGAACCGTTATATGGGTAAGGCAGACTTTTACATAGGAGGATTTTAATATGGGGGTTGGATTAACAGATATGCGTACACCTTTTAGGGGAGCCGCGCAAGGGTACACTAGAAAACGTAGATCGGCAAACACCTTTCAGATAGTCCCACATCAAAAAATCAGAGTTTTTATTAGTTCCATTTGTGGTCAGCCAAAATATGATGCGATTCGCGAGGAGTTGCGAACTGCAATTGAAACCACTTCTTTGGCAAGTGTCTATGTGTTTGAAGGAGAAGGTGCGTCAACTCTGCCTGCTGGAGAACACTATATACGTGCTTTAGAAGACAGTGATGTATGTATTTTCCTCATTGACAATCTGGATGGAATTTCTCTTGGTGTTCAGGCTGAGATTGATATTGTGCAAAAGCAAGGTATTAAGGCACTATACTATTTTTGTGATGAAAATTCCTCTGAAAAGACGGCACTTGAGCAAAGTCTGATGGGTGCACACAATGCGAAGAGCAAGACAGTCCATACATTCAATGATTTAAGTAAAGATAGTGCCAGTGCGCTGATAAACGACATAATTGCGATTTATCATTATTATTGTAAAGGGAAGATTGTCTTAAAGCAGGAGGATGAGCACGAAGAATTTCAATGTGTAAACATTACTGATATAGAAAGACTACAGCATCCAACTGTGCCGAAAACCATTTTGAAAAATATTGATAAGTGCAAAGACTATATTTTGAAATTTACAACAGGCCAATCTTACCCAAGATTTCCTGATGAGGTTGAAAAGAGCAACGAAATTGATGAGTGGTGTGCTCAGTTCCTCCCTGTTTTATTTGAAGGTAGATCAATTAAACATTTTAATACTGGAATGTTTCTTGAAACAATTAAGGCACAACAAACAGACGAATTCTATCGTATTGTTCAAATGCGATGGCAAGCTGTACAAGATTATTTTCTCGGCAGTATCGAAAAATGCATAGAGCATTTAGATGCTGCGCTGGTATGTGCAAAAGAAACCAACCAGCCAACATGGGTGATCAAAGACATTCTAATTGATTTGAGAAACCAGCATCAAATTCTGAATACGATTAATAATTGTTTTTCAGAATCTGATGCCCAGAAAGAACTCACGAATAGCAACGAAGAAGTATACTATCCAGCTCTAGACAGAATTAATGATTCGCTACATGAAAAATATATTGAGGGCTTGTTTAAGGAGAAAACCAAGTCTCCCTATACAGTCACTTTTGGTAGCGACCTTGGGCAATACAGTGAACTGTTGGCAAGCGCCTATATTATTTCGATGTATAATGGCTCTTTAACGCATCTCATGTTGCTTTATGAAAAAATCAGAAATTTTCTGTTCTTCTTATGTTGCAAATATGATAACTGGAATTTTCGCCGAGATATGCTAAAACTAACAATTTTCGAAGGAAACGAAAAAGAAGTTAAAGGAATTCAAGATTCTTATCCAGAAATACTTAATATGCTGTCCGCAAATGATGCTGCGTCAATTATGCAATTTTGTGAAAATCAGCCGGTCAAATATAAAAGGGTAATTAGCCAATTGCTTGCATTTGGAACGGTTGGCTATTATTTGGATGACAATGATTTCAAAAAATTTGAAACATATATCCTAAATGAAATAAAAGAATGGTTAAATGAACCTGACTCTGTTTTGACAATAGGACAAAGCATATTCCAAAGTCTCTCTGGTGTAGCTTATCGAATGTCACAAGATGCTCTTGCAGAAATTTGTTGTACGCTAATCGATAAGCAGTATAGCCGTTGGTTTGTGGATATGTTCAAATTCATTGCGGCCCGAGTTGATTTGCGAGAAATGAGTACGAGCTCTGCGGCACAACTGGTTGAACATATTGTTCAGGTGTTTGAAGATGATAAGCAACGTGAATTGATTCATCTGGCTCCCCACTTTTTGTATGTGTTAAGGAAACAAAGCAAAAATTTGACCGAGAAATTGGATGAAAAAGTTTCTGAATTCTTGCCTCAATACTACAACGGGGATTATAAGCTAGAAACTACAGATAATGAGGAGCAAGATATTCCAGTATTTCTTCAGCACTACGTACAACGGATAAAAAATTGCAATGATACGCAAGGAAAGCACGGAACTTACTTTGAACGTGCCTCACGAGATATCGCTATTATTAGGGCAATATTGTTATCCAATGAAAATAAGTATAAGAACGAAATTATGGATTCTATCATTTCAGTGGTAGCAGATACCCTTTTGGTTTCCAAGGAAGGACTTGGCGCAAAGCTGGATGCGATATCTTTACTCGCTTGTATTGTAATAAAATACTCAGATGATTATGCGCGAAATATACACGTATTTGAAAGAATAGCAGCAGAGAGAGGAGCGATTGAGACTACTGATTTTGATTTGATTTCATCAAATGTCGACAGTATTTCTCTTAATATTTGTTTGCAATTCTTGTTTTCTGCGATGGGTATAGATACATACGCTGATATCCTAGAATTGATGCCCTACATTCAAAATGACGTGCCAACAACAATCACAGTGACCAGAGTAATTGCAGAGTATTTGGAAACAACAGATGATGTCACCCTTCCTACCAGGATTGAATCAATTGTACTTCAAAATGTTTTACAATGGCTATGTTCAGATCAACTAGATATACGACGGAATGCAACAAGAATTCTTTTTGCGTTGGCGAGGAATCCTGAAAACAGCACCATAGTAAATCATCGGTTAATCTCTCTCGTAGATTCAGACAATGTATATATAAAAAATTTTATAATGCGTAATATCTATAAAGTGGACGAGATTACATCGCAAACAAGAGAGTACATTGTATCAAAGTGTGAACATGATGCGTGTTTCGTGGTAAGGAAAGTTTGTAAGGAGGTAAAGGAAAAGTATTCCCTCAAACATGAAATGGGATAGATCAGCAAACAACTGTATCCAGCACTACCAAACAGGGGCACTATGAATGCTGTAACAAATTAATTATTTAGCTATAGATAGAAAACTGAGTGTAGGGGTTATCAGTATGGAAAGAGAACAGCTTTTAGATTATTTAAATACAACGGTGACTGCGGGCCTAGGGATAGCCGGTGTATTGACCGGAGGCTCCGCATTGCAGGCCGCCGCGTTTTTGCCTGCCGTAGCCCATGCACTTTGCACTGATTTACTGCCGGCCGCCAAAACTGACCGTGAAGCAGTTGAAAGAGAGCTTAAGGAATTGGTAAAGAAAGCCTGCATTTCTACGCAGGAAATCCTGTCGAAGAACAGCAAAGAGATGGCAGACTTTTTCCAGTATGCAAACGCACGCATTGAAATGAACATGGATGTGATGCCTTTCGCAGACATCATCAATATCATCAAGCGTGATTTGGAAGATGAGAAAAAGTGGCAGAGCGTTTATATAACGCAGATTGATATTCAGGAAATGACGAAACTGTTTGTAGAAAATTTCCTGGCCGGGCTGCCTGAATACCCATCGTTGGAGCACCTTTTTGTCGTATCATCATTGCTTGACCATGAACAAAGACTATCAAATCTGGAGGAAAAGCTGACGCCTGCATTGAAGGTCGAGCCGCTGCCAGCAGCAGATGGTTCAGGCGATATGCAGTTCTATGTGGAAAAATATTCTGAGGCGCTTTTCTTGCACCGAAGATTGCCACCGGACCGGACCATTTCTTTGGAAGACGTCTATACATTGGCAAGGGCTGACAGTGTTGGGCAGTGGAGAAACGCAACGCAAAAAGCTTCCTATGAAAATATCAAAGATGCCCTGAAAGAGTTTATTGACCATGCTCCCCAAAAGCCTGGTGACCGGCCATTTGACATCCTTTTCCTTGAGGGACAGGCGGCAATGGGGAAAAGCAGCTTGGTTGCGTGGCTGTGCGCGCATTACAGCAGGCAGGATGACATCTCCAAAGAAATCATTGGGGGCCGGCGCTTGATTGCGATAAAATTGAGGGATATCAGCAGCGAAGAGTATCCGGATGGATTAAACCTGCAGCAACCATTTGTGCAATTTTATTCCTATTTGCTTAATGTGAGTGAACGGCAGCTATCAGCCCGGAATCAGTGGAAAGAAGAATGCAGAAAGTTTTTCCACAATACATTGCTCGTCCTTGACGGGTTTGACGAGTTATGTATGGTTAAAGATTTTTATGCAGGGGGAAAATCCATCTATTTTCAAAATATGTTTGACCAACTGTCTCAAATGGATTGCAATTGTAAGATTATTGTGACCACCCGGCCAGCCTACTTAAACGTAGAAGGCTTGGATTTCCACAAAGCCCATTTGGTTATTTGTCCATTTGGCCCGGATAAACGCAGGGAATGGCTCAATCAATATGAGGCAAAGGAATCGGTTCCGGACGATATAAAGCAAGTATTGCTTCGGGATGATATTGATGCGTTAAACGGGATTGCAGATTCCCCGCTCACACTATACATGATTGTTGCGCAAAATATACGTGTTTCCGAAACCTCAAACCTATGGGATATCTATCGCCAAATATTTGCCGAAGAAGTTTATCAAAGGAATTATGAAAAGGGCGCCCCACATGAAATCAACCAGTACAGGGATTTTCTTTATCGCCTTACAGCAGAAATCGCAAACGCGGTGTCCGCGGAGGAGCATTTTTATATCACAATCGAAAAGCTGTTGGAAGTTCGTCAGATCCGCACCCTATTGGACAAGCTGCACGGGTTAACCCAAGATATGCGGCCCGATTATGAGCGCATCAAAACTATTTTAGAGGACTGCTTTGGTCTTGCATCATATTTTAGAATCTCAGAAAAGCAGGACGAGGATGGGATATCAAAATGTGCCGTTGAATTTTACCATAATAATATTAAAGATTATTTCTGTTGCGAGTACATATGGATGAATTTAGAGCGCATATATGCCGAACTCCCATCCTATCCCCCGGATCGGGACAGATGGTTTATCTACAATTTTCAAAACCTGTTTCAATACTCTGTCTTTCTAAAGGACCGCTCCACTGGAGGCAAATCCATGCCAATACGTTTTTTGGAAAGCAAAATCTTGTATTTAAAAAGCTGTGGCACAAAAATCGATTTCATATGCCAGGAAATGCAGAACCGTTATTTTCCGCGCTTTTTTGGGGAAATGTTACAAACGGGAATCCTATATCAGTATGAATATACCGGTAGAGACAATATTTTAAATATGATGGCCTGTATATATTCTGCAGTTTTTGCTATCTACCATACGATTTATATGGCTTATTTACCGGAGGGAGAGAGATTGCCAATTTCGGAAAAAAGACATACAGTAAATATTAGTACAAGCTTTATTTACCGAGTCCTATTTCCATCCGCAAACATTTACGACCAAAGTCGTATAAGCTTTGACGGGATCATGTTCAGCGGCATATCTTTTGGCCGCCATGATTTTAAGTATAGTAGTTTCCGCGGTTGCTTGATGATTGGCTGTGATTTTGAAAATTGCGATCTTCGAGGAGCAGATTTTACCTCCGCCTCATTGCAGCATGCAGATCTAAGCAAAGCCATTATAGATAAAACGACAATATTTAAACATGCTGAGCTAGAGTTTACCAAAATTGTAGAGACGCAGCGTCAATATATGGGAGCACAGCCAGAGAATTCTTTACTTATTATTGATGCTTAAAAAATCTTTGTCTCGGGCTTGACATTTGGGTGGCGGAGGTCATGGAACCGGATGCTGGGCAGACCGGCGTTCTTCAGCAGCGTCTTCATGTGGCTGTAGGCACTGCCGGGACTGACCGGCATCTCCGGCTGAATTGGGTTTGGGAAGATCCAGTTGGAGCAGGAGCGCTTTCTTCGCTCTTTCAGTAGCCGCGCCGTACTGGGCGGCAGGGTGATGGTGCGCCGGCCCTTTCCGGTCTTGGTTTCGCCGGTGGTCAGCCCTCCGCCGTTGCGTTGGTGGACTGTCCGGCGGACTGACAGTGTCCCTTTCTTCTCATCGAAGTCAGACCACATCAGACCGCAGATCTCACCACGGCGCAGGCCGGTGGTCAGCTCGGTGTAGAAGAAGTCGTGCCAGATCGCGTCCTGTTTGATCTCCTCCATGAACCGCTCCAGCTGTTCGTTGTTGAGGATCTGCTTGACGCTGGATTTCTTTTTGGGGAGGGTGACGCCCTCCGTGGGGTTCTTTGCTGTGAGCCGCTCCTGTACCGCCGCATCCATCGCCTGGTGGAGCACACCGTGGAGCCTGCGGATGGTGGAGCCGGAGAGCTCATATCCGTACTCAGGGTGTTCTGTTCTGCGCCCGTCCTTCTGAACCTCACGGTACAGCGTCTGGATGTCGGCGCGGGTGACCTTGCAGACCGGTTTGTCCCCCAGACGGGGTTTGACATAGCACTCGATGTACTGGCGGTAGCCACGCAGGGTGGACTCACGCACAGAGGGCGAGATGTACTCCTCCAGCCAGCGGTCCAGCCAATCGCCTAACGCCATCCGACTGTCCTCACTCAGATCCACGTCACGATATTCCTCGATGCTCTGGTGCAGCTTTTTCATCAGCGCTTTCTGGGACTTGGCGGACACATACCGGAAGATGGACTCTCCGTTCTCTTTGTGTCCCACCACGATGCGGCCTTCCCAGCGTCCGTCGTCACGCCGGCGCACCATACCGTCACCGGACGGTCTGCGCTTTGCCATGTGTGCATCTCCTTTCGTTATGATTTTGCAACACCAACACATACCACACTTTACCGAATATAGCTACTACTTTTTTGAGGCGGCGCAATATTGCGCATATCCCCGCCTGGAACCCGCTGTTGTTGCGGCGGCTGTTGGACTTTCCGAGAGACAGACCCCCGACCTGATCCCAGGGGGTGAAAAATGATCCCCGCGCTGACTCCCGCCGAAATTCCAAAAACCACCTGTAGGGTTCACCTTGCAGAATGCTGGAACACAGCGGTTTCCTCTCTGTTCTTCTCATTTCCGACCACCTGTCACAGCAAAAAGTTGAAATTCCGACCACCTATGGAAAGTCCCCGACCCGCTCTGCGGGGCGGTGTTCGCCGGCCGGGGGCGCGAAAGCGACCCCCGGCTTTTATCCTGCACCTTTTTCGACCCCCCGGTTCACCTGCTGATTTTCGGTAGTACTGAAATCGTTGGATGGAGCACACCGGGCCACACAGCCCCGACACGCCGTTTCACGTTGTTGGGGGGGTCGTGGGCTGCCCCGCCACTGGAGGTGGCTTCTGTGGCGCACACAGGCGTGACAGTCGTGCTTGTGCTCTCCGCCTCTCAGCGTTTTCTTCCATTTGGTTGAGCTGCT
>JAAVHD010000081.1 GCA_014799915.1 Oscillibacter sp. | reverse complement strand
CCGCAAGCCGAAGGGTATAAACGGGGTGTACCCGTAGGGCGCGACGAAACGGAGCGACGTTATAAAAAAAGAATGGAAGATCAATAGGACGGCGCGCCGGGGTCGTCGCGCCCTACAAGATCGTTCTAACGATATGCACAGCAGTTCTTTAGAAGCGGGCGCACACTGTGCGCCCCTACATGGATACATCAATTTTTCAGATGCTTCATCTCAAAATTGATTTCCATGTCGTCTCTTTGAGACGGCTTTTCTCATACATTTATTTAGAGGAGGCGGCGGGTGCTGCTTTGTTCAGCCACTTCTTCCGGCAAAAACGGATGGAGAGGATCACCGTCCGGACTGCCCATTCCGACCACATGGCGATCCACAGTCCGTCCAGCCCCAGACCCAGGGGAAAGGCCAGCACGTACCCCCAGGCCACCCGGACGGTCCACATGGAGGCCAGGGACAGCGCCGAGGGAAATACGGTGTCGTGCCCCGAGCGGAGGATGGCGGGGATCACATTGGACACCGGCCAGAACAGCAGGGCGGGGATCAGGATGTTCCGCAGCAGGCGCAGGGTCCCGGCCTGCACAGCGGGAGCGGCGGTGTAGAGGTGCTCCAGCATTAGAGGGAATAGGGGGTAGAATACCGCGGCGGACACCAGGAGCAGTCCCTCGGCGAAAATCACCATCATCATGCCGTAGCGGTAGGCGTGCTTCTTCTCGCCCGCGCCGATGCACCGGCCTGTTACGGTGACGCCCAGGTTGCCAGCGGCCAGGGCGGCGGCGGTCACTACGCCGAAAAGGGAGGTGGCAATGGAGTTGACCGCGATGGCGCTGGTGCCCAGCGGGACGGCGATGGCGGTGACCACGATATTGCCGCCGTAGAGGAAGATCTGCTCCAGGCCGAAGGGGATGCTGACGTCAAGAATGGAGGCGAGGATCGGCTTATCAAAGGAGAAAATGGCCCGGAGGGTCATATGGATGGGCAGATCCCTGGGCAGGAAAAGAAACGCGACAGCCGCCAGGGACCCCGCCGTCCGGGCCAGGATCAGCGCCAGGGCGCTGCCCAGGATGTCCATTTGCAGAACATTCAGAAAGAGGATGCTGAACAGGAGGTAGGCCACATTGATGATAATGGTGAGATACAGGCATTTTTTCGACTCGCCAAGGCCCCGGAGGATACAGAAGATGCCGGAGTAGATGGTGAAGATGATCAGGGAAATGCTGCCCCGGGCCATATAGGACGCGGCCTTGGCCAGGACCTTCGGCTCCGCTCCGGCGTACAGAAAGGTGAGGATAGGCCGGGGAAACAGAATCAGCAGCAGTCCGATCAGCCCGCCGGAGAGGAAGGTGAGCCACAGGATCTGCCCCGCAGCCTTCTCCGTCTTGGCGGCGTCGCCGCTGCCGTAGTTCTGGGTGACCGCCACGGTGCCGCCGGCACAGATGCCGTTGAGCAGGCAGACGGCCAGGGTGAAGATGGGGGACACCAGGTTCACCGACGCCACCGACGCCTCCCCGGCGGAGGAGATCAGCGCCGTGATGAGCATATTGATAAACATAATGGAGAGCCCGTCCAGGACCAGAGGGAGGGCCATCTGGCGGATCTGGCGGGCGGTAAAAACAGGGGAGGCGAGCAGCCGCTCCAGGCCGTCCCCGCTCCAGCGCTTACTTATCATGACCGCACCTCGATGCCGGCGGCAAGGGCCGCCTCTGTGTGTCAAAAAAGTGGCTATGCCACTTTTTTGAGAGGGGTTTCGCTACACTCTGCGCCTCGGTTGCCCGCTTACAGCGGACAATTCGACGCTCGCTCCGCGCAAAGTGTTTTTCCCACGTACATGCCGCGGGAAAAACGATTCAATTTTATTTCGCCGCTGCGGCGGCGAAACTCCTGCGGAGGGCTTTTTTGACAGTCTGCGGCGGCAAGGGCCGCCGGTTTGTCGAAGGGAGAATAGCACAGGCCATCAAAGATGTCAATTCCTCCTTGCTCTTTCTTGTCAACGAACGGCAAATTGCACAAGCAAAAGCAAGAAAAGCCAATGTGGTATCATGACTTGGCGGGAAGTTATTGGTAGAATATATCTAAACCAGGGTGACAATTTACAGCTGAATTCGTCAATATGAATATGTCAGAAAGATGGTGGAAAAATGGCTCGCAAGAACGCAACACCCGAGAAGCTGCCTACGCCCATGAAGTACCGGTTCTCCAAGTACAAGAAGACGCTTGTGCTTCTGACCATGGCGGCGCCCACAGCCATCTGGCTGCTGCTCCTGCGCTATCTCCCCATGGGGGGCATCGTCCTCGCTTTCAAGGATTACAAGATCAATCCCCGCAACCCGTCCTTTATCAGCAACCTCCTCAGCAGTAAGTGGGTGGGGCTGAACAACTTCAAGTTCCTCTTCATGACGGACGACGCGAAGATCATGTTCCGCAATACCCTGCTCTACAACATCGTCTTCATCATCCTGGGCATCATCATCCCCGTGGCCTTTGCCATCATGCTCAACGAGGTCACCAAGAAGTTTGTGGCGAAGACCTATCAGACCCTGATGTTCTTCCCCTACTTCCTGTCCTGGGTGGTGGTCAGCTACTTCCTCAACGCCTTCATCGACGGCCAGTACGGTATGATCACCGCCATGCAGCAGGCCGCGGGAGGGCCCGTCACCAACTTCTACACGACCATGGGGCCATGGCCGTACATCATCGTATTTGCCAACCTGTGGAAAAACGTGGGATACTCCACGATGCTCTACCTCTCCGCCATCACCGGCATCGACTCCAGCCAGTATGAGGCGGCGGCCATCGACGGCGCCAGCAAGTGGCAGCAGATCGTCTATGTGACCATCCCCCATCTGCGCACCATGATCTGCATCCTGTTCATCATGAACGTGGGCAAGATCTTCAACGCCGACTTCGGCCTGTTCTACAGCGTACCCATGAACAGCGGCGCGCTGTTCCCGGTGACCCAGGTCATTGATACATATGTGTACCGGGCGCTGATGGTCACGGGCAACATCAGTATGAGCTCGGCGGCAGGTCTGCTGCAGAACGTCCTGGGCTTTGTCTGTATTGTGACTGCTAACGGTATCGTCAAGAAGATCGATGCTGACAGCAGTATGTTCTAAGGAGGTGCGACATGGCTGATAACACGAAGAAAAAGTCTCTCCGCCTGAATTCCGTCAGTACGGGCACGGAGATCGTCATCCATATCATTCTGGGACTCTTCTGCCTGTGCTGCATCATCCCCTTTATTTTCGTCATCATCATCTCCTTCTCCTCCGAGGCGTCCATCCGGCAGATCGGCTACTCCTTCGTCCCGGTGGAGTGGAGTGTGGAAGCCTTCCAGTACGCCTTCCAGAAGCTGCCCCAGATCTGGCGGTCCTATTTCAACAGCATCTTTATCACCGTCATCGGAACCGTTCTGAGCACCCTGATGTGCGCATTGTACTCCTATGTGCTCTACCGGCCTGACTTCAAGTTCCGGGGCTTCTTCAACTTCTTCAGCTTCTTCACCATGATCTTCGGCGGCGGCCTGGTGCCCACCTACATCATCTGCTCCCAGGTCCTGGGGCTCAATGAGAACTACGCGGCGCTGATCGTTCCCCTGCTGGTGAATCCCTTCAATATCATCGTCATGCGGACCTTCTTCCAGAGCTCGGTGCCCCTGGAGCTGATCGAGGCGGCTACCATCGACGGCAGCGGCGAGTACAACACCCTGTTCCGGGTGGTGGCGCCCATTGCCAAGCCCGGTGTGGCTACCATCGCCCTGCTCAACGCGCTGGTCTTCTGGAACGACTGGTACCTGTCCCTGCTGTACATCAAGCGGAACAAGGTTCTCCAGCCCCTGCAGGCCCTGCTGATGGAGCTCCAGAACAACGTGGAGTACCTCAACCGCATGGCGGGTCAGATGGGCGCGGCGGCCATCAACGAGGCGGCCAAGATGCCCTCCCAGTCCCTGCGCATGGTGCTGGTGGTGCTGATCGTGGTGCCTATTGCCTGCGCGTATCCCTTCTTCCAGCAGTACATCGTCTCCGGATTGTCTGTCGGCTCGGTGAAGGGCTGATATCTATCCCTACTGGCTAACGCGGTCCTGGGACCGTTTAGTAAATAAAACTTGGAGGATATAACATGAAAAAGTTCCTTGCTCTGGTTCTGGCCATGATCATGGTCCTGGGCCTGGTCGCTTGCGGCGGCGGAAACACCGACGCCCCCGCCAACAACGACACCCCCGCGCAGACGGATACCAATACCCCCGCTGACAACAATACCGATACCCCCGCTGAGCCCGCGGCTTCCGATCTGGAGCCCGTCACCCTGAGCATCTGGTTCGACGGCAGCACCGTCACCCCCGACGCCTCCGCTACGGTTATGGCCGAGCTGAACGCTTATCTCCAGGATAAGATCAACGTGACTCTGGAGCCCATCTGGGGCACCTGGGCTGACTTCGATCAGGCCACCGTTACCTCCCTGGCTGCCGGCGACGACGTGGATATCTACTTCACCTGCAACTGGTCCGGCGACGAGTACAACAAGTACGCCCGTGACGGTTACTGGGTCAAGCTGGACGATCTGCTGCCCACCTACGGCGCTGATCTGCTGAGCACCATTCCCGACGGCATCTGGGAGTGCGCCAAGACCAACGGCTATGACGGCATCGGCGTGTACGCCGTTCCCGGCCTGAAGGACACCGCCACCCAGAACTGCTGGGACCTGAACGCCACCCTGCTGGCTGAGCTGGGCTATGACGTGGACGAGGTCATCGCGTTCGCCAGCTACAACCCCGACTTCTACTACTCCGATGAGTTCGAGGAGATGCTCCAGAAGGCCAAGGACGCCAAGGGCAACGACTTCTATCCCCTGGTGGGCGAGCCCGTCGTCTTTGAGCGTATGGTCAACAACACCTCCATCGTCACCGGCGATCTCCAGACCGCCAATGTGCTGTCCTTCTACTATGATCCTGCCAACCCCAGCAAGGACATCGGCAGCACCATCGTGAACAAGTACGGCACGCCCGAGTTCAAGAAGTTCGCCGAGCGCACCTACTACCTCGCTCAGAAGGGCTTCATCTCCCCCCAGACCCAGGGCACCGATACCTCCAACGCCTACATGGAGGCCTGCCGCGCTGACGCCAACTATCTGTTCTGCTCCCAGTCCTACGCCTTCGGCTGCGAGATCGAGTATTCCGCCGCCCGCAAGATCGACGTGCGCATGATCCCCGCCGCTGCTCCTTACATGGACAGCACCTCTGGCCAGGGCGCCATGATGGCTATTTCCGCCGTCTCCAAGAATCCTGAGCGCGCGCTGATGTTCCTGAACCTGCTGAACACCGATCCCGTGGTCATGACCATGATGAACTACGGTACCGAGGGCTTCACCTACAACAAGAACGCCGACGGCACCATCACCTTCATCGATGAGAACCGCGCTACCTACAGCCCCTGGACCAATGGCGTGGGCAACATCCGTATCCTGCCCCCCACCTCCGATCAGGGTACTGATTTCTGGGATCGTTTCTCCGCTTACTATGACTCCGCTGAGGCTCTGCCCTCCGGCGCGTTCATCTTCGACTACTCCGACATGCAGAACGAGGCCACTGCCATCGGCAACGTGTACGCCCAGTACGGCTTCCAGCTGATGGCTGGCGCTACCAATCCCGACGACGTGCTGCCTGAGTTCCTGTCCAAGCTCCAGGATGCCGGCATCGACCAGCTGGTCGCGTCCGCTCAGAGCCAGCTGGCTGCGTTCATCGGCTGATTTTGATTGAGGCTGACTGCGTAAGCTGAGTTTACATGAAAAATCCCCTGTCCCAACCGGGACAGGGGATTTTTTTCGGATTTTTCGATTAAAAGGAATCTGTGATCATCATCGGCTTGCGATAGAAAATCTGGGAGAGTGCGTCTGTCGGGCGCTGTACCTTCAGACCGTTCATCCACTCTGCCGCGTCCGCAAAATCACAGACGCCGGCAATGAGGGCGGAAAAGGCGGCAATGGAGAGTACCGCGTCCGGCTCGGACTGGGTTTCCTCCACTGAGACGGCTCTTCCTGCTGCGAAACGGATGGAGAAGGTCCGGTCGTTTTCCTTGATCTGCGGGTCCTGGATCTGGAGGATCAGGCTGCCGTCACCGGCGTACTTCGCCTTTTTCAGGACGCTCTCCACATTGACGGCCCGTACCATCCCTGCCGGTTGGATGGACCAGGTGACGGCCCCCAGGGACCACTCCGGCAGCAGGTACTGCATGGCAGTCACAGCCGGGAGCATGAACTTGACCAGCATATGATCCGAGGACATACTCTTAAAGAGTCCCATCAGTCCGGCAAAGCCCTCTTTATCCGTGAAGCAGAACCGCTTGCAGATCAGATTTCTTCCGTCGCTCTGATCCGACGGGGTGAAGGATGTGTACGCCTTGGGCGTGCCGTCCGCGCTGAAATAGACGTAGGTAAATTCCTGCTTGACTGCCGGGTCCTGCTTTCCCGTCCACTGGTAGTCCTCCGCCTGGTGCTGGACCATCATATTATATTGGGCCTCCCAGGCGGCGTCGATGGTGCGGATGGCGTCGGTCATGGGGTTCCCGCCCTCAAGCAGGCGGAGCGTTCCGTCCGTCCTTGACGGCGTCAGCAGTCCCAGATGGACTGCCGCGTGAAGTTTTTGCACGCAGCACTCGTAGCCGAATTTGCGGTAGTAGGCGGTGGAAAAGGGGTACAGGTAGGAAAAATCGTACCCATCGGCGTACAGCTCGGGCAGCATCGTCTGGAAACATCCTCGGATACCGCCCCTGCGGCGGTACTGGGGCAGGGTGGCCACCCCGCCGACGCCGCCCATTTTACAGGCATTCCCGTCGAAGCGGATGGAGAAATCGGTGACTGTGAGGGTGCTCATCATTTCCTCTGTCTCGTCGTCAAAGGCTGCCCAGCGGTGAAAGCGGCTGCTCTCCGGTTCAACAGGACGCCGCTCCATGGGCTGCTCGAACGCGATGGCAAAGAGCTCGTCGGCACGGACAATGTCGTCTGTAGTAAGTCTGCGGATCATTCGGTGATCTCCTCCTCTTTATTTGGCATATAGGGCGCGAAGACTTTTTTCAACAGGATGCTGTTTACATAGGCCGCTGTGGCGAAATACAGCACGATCCAGAGAAAGCCCATCTGGAGAAACCGGTAGAAGTCCAGGAGCAGCAGCGCAAAGGGGAAAAGGTTGAAGACCGCCATCAGAAGGGAGCGGGGCAGATATCCCACGCTGAAGATCAGGGCGTTCTTAAACGTGGAAATCATGCTGTTGCTGAACTGGCTGAGCAGGGGGAAGGTGTAGCCTGCCGTCAGGACGATCAGCACGAAAAGGCAGGAAAACAGAACAAAACACCAACGGATCGTCCCCGGCATGATGTAGAAGAAGTAAGTGTTAAAAGCGGAAGTGACGCCAAAAATCAGGATGACCAGCCAGAGGAGAGTGCTCTGCTTGAAGTTTTCCTTGAATGCCTTGAAGTAGGTCCGCACCATTTTTCCCTCCTTCTCTGTGCCAAAGCGGAAGCAGACGGTATAGAGGGCGGTGAGGGATGCGCCGATGGTAACGATGGGGATGCAGGTGACCAGGAAGATCAGATTCATAATCATCAGGTCGCCCACGCGGCTCATAATGCGCATGAACTTGGAATCAGGGGAAAACAGGGCTCCCATTTTTTATCACTCCATTTCTAATCGGGATCGGGTTTACTGCGCCGCCATTAAAATTCTTTAGTCTTTTTATCAGGAAATAAGCGTTACCTATGCGAATCAAGGGTTGACGGGAACTCCCGGGCGCTGTTTGCCGCTGGGCGGCAAATGCGCGCTAAAGCCGCGCAGTTTGGGATTGTTCTATGGAGAAGATTATTTTTTGGCGCGGCTTTTGAGGGGGTTTCGCGCCCTGCGGGGCGCGACCAGAGGCTCTGCCTCTGGACTCTGCGGCCTTTGTAAAGGCCGGCGAAACTTTTATTATATTACCAGCGGGCTGCGGGGGCGGGGGCGGCGCAGCTCTCCCGGATGATCAACTCGGGCTGGACGGTCAGCCGGGTCTCTTTCTTTACGCCGCCAATGGCGTCCAGCAGGGCCTGGACGATGAAGCGGCCAAACTGCTCATTATGCTGATCCACGCTGGTCAGCCGGGGGACCATGTAGTCCGCCGCATAAAACTGGTCGCAGCTGATGACAGATACGTCCTGGGGGACCCGCAGCCCCGCGTCTGCCAGCGCCCGGTAGGCTCCTAAGGCCACATTATCATTCATGGCCAGCAGGGCGGTGAAGGGGGCGTCCCCTGCCAGTAGTTCTCGAGTGGCCCGGCAGCCGTCCGGGGTGTAGTAGTCGGTTAAACGGATCAGCGCCTGATCCTGACAGAGACCCAGAGTGCCCAGCGCCTCCCGGTAGGCCCGCAGCCGGGCGGAGGTGATGCCCACCCCGGGCTCTCCGCCCGCGAAGGCGATCCGCCGGTGGCCCAGGGAGGCCAGATACCGGACGGCGGCAAAGACCCCCTGTCCCCGTTCCCGCTGGACAAAGAGGCAGTCCACACCCTCAATGGGGCTGCCCAGCACCACCGTCGGGACGGAGACGGCCAGTCGGCGCAGGGCTGTGCGGTAGGGGGCGCTGACCTTCTCCAGGTCAGCCTGGCCTCCGGCGATCAGCACGCCGTCTACGTTTTTGCTCAGCAGCATCTGGAAGTAGTCCGTCTCCCGCCGGGTCAGCTCGTTGGCCCCTGCGGCGCGGAAGGAGGTATTGCACAGGAGCACGGAGTAGCCCGCTTCGCCTGCGGCACGCTCAAACTCCTGGAACATGGCGGCAAAGTAGGGGTTGGAGATGTCCGGCATCATGATGCCCAGAGTCATGGTCCGGCGGTTGATGAGGCTGCGGGCCAGGTCGTTGGGGGTGTAGTGGTAGCGGGCGATCACTTCGTTGACACGGTCGCGGGTGGCCTGGGCCACCGGGGCGGTGCCGTTCATTACCCGGGATACGGTGGAGATGGATACGCCGCTCTCCCGGGCGATCTGTACGATCGTGACTGGATGATCCATCCGTATCCCTCCTTTGCGTCTGCGTGATTGACTCAAGGCTTCAGCGAAACGTATTATAAAAGTTTCGCCGGCCTTTACAAAGGCCGCAGAGTCCAGAGACAGCGTCTCTGGTCGCGCCCCGCAGGGCGTGAAATTCCCAAAAGCCGCGCCCAAAAAGTATCCTCTCCATAGAAAAATCCCAAACCGCGCGGCTTTAGCGCACATTTGCTGCTTATGCAGCAAACAGCGTCGGGAGTTTCCATCGTCCCATGATCCACATCGACAGTATAGCGGAACATGAAAAAGTTTTCAATAGCAAAACCGGTTTTCATTCGGAAATCAGCAGACTGCGCAAAAAGATGCCTGAAATCTTGGCGATATTTACGGCTTGAAATGAAAAGGTTTTCATAATAAGATAACGATATAGTACCAAAAGTGAAAGGGGTGTCCCATTATGGGTTTTCTGGAAGAACTGCGGGAGAGTTTATATCTTCACCGACCTCTGCCGCTGCATCCGGAGCGCTCTCTGGAGAGTCGGTTCCCTAATAAAAAAGTCCTGAAATCCCAGCCGCTGGAGGCGGAGCCGTTTGCCGGAGGAACGGCGGCGCTGGCGCGGGGCGGGGAGTACCTGACCATCTGTGCGCCGCTGCGGTCCAGTTACTGGCCTGAGGGCGCTGCCCCGGACGGCGACTATGCTAACTTCGGCACCGCAAGTCTGGACTTTCCGCTGGATCAACAGGACTGGCGGGGGTATAACCGGCTGCGGTTCCAGGTGCGTGCCAGGGTCCGGGGGGCCAGGATACTCCATCTGAATGTGGCCGTGACGAACCAGGGGGAGGTTCCCATTCCTGATCCCTACTTCAGGGAGGGGGCCACGGTGTTCGACCTGAAAAACGGGGAGTGGACCGACTGCATCTGGGAGTTTGCCGCCATGCCCCGGGACGTGGTGACTAACCTCTGTTTTTACGTTTTTTGCAGCGGGCACGACATCTGCGCGGCGGAGGAATTGGAGTATGACTTCAAAGACATCCGTCTGGAGCAGGTGGAGGGGCCGGAGCATGAGAAGGGATGGGTGAATCCTGCGCACTGCATCAATCTCTCTACTGTGGGGTATTGGCCTCAGGGGAAAAAGGCTGCCGTGGGGACGGTGGATGCGGAACGGTTCATTTTGGTCGATGCGGACAGCGGCAGGGAGGTCTATTCCGGCGCGGTGGAGCGGATGGAGAACGAGCGGGGATGTTTTGACGTGCTGGATTTCAGCGGGGTTACCGCTCCCGGGAGGTACTATTTGCAGGCCGGGGACCAGCGCAGCAATATTTTTGAGATCAAAGAGGATCTGGCGTCGGAGAGCCTGTGGAAAGTGGTGAACTTCCTCTACTGCGAGCGCTGCGGATTTCCGGTGCCGGGGAAGCACAGCACCTGCCATCAGGATATCCTGGCCAATCACAAGGGCGAGACCATTACTTTTGCCGGAGGCTGGCACGACGCCGGGGACGTCTCCCAGCAGGCGGCCCAGACCGGCGAGGCGGTGCAGGCCCTTTTTGAGAACGCTCGCCGATGCAAGGGGGACCGGATGCTCTACCTCCGGTTGATGGAGGAGGCCCAGTGGGGGCTGGATTTCATCCTGCGTACCCGCTTCGGGGACGGCTTCCGGGCCACCAGCGCCGGGGCTACCCGGTTTACCGACAACATGATGGGGAATTTTGACGACGTTCAGGCCAGGGTCCACGACCATGCCTATGAGAACTTCCTCTTTTCCGGCATCGAGGCATACGCGGCGGAGACTTTGAGCGGTTACGACGGCGAGCTGGCATCCAATGCCTTGCAGGCGGCGAAAGAGGATTTTGCTTTCGCGGAAAAGAAATTTGCCCGGACCGGTGTTGACCCGGCCCACATGTTTGAACATACCTACAACAGCGGCCTCTCCCAGTACTACGCCGTCACCGCCTGGGCGGCCAGCTGCCTGTATGCCGCCTCCGGCAATGATGCCTACGCTGCCGCCGCCCGGGAAGCGGGGCGGAAGCTCCTGGCCTGCCAAGAGAAGGGCGGGGACGCGCCCTTGTCCGGGTTCTTTTACCGGGACGAGAGTCATAAGACCATTGTACACTTCAACCACCAGTCCCGGGAGCACCAGTTCATGCAGGCGCTGGAGGCCCTGTGCCGCACCCAGCCTGATGCGCACGAGCGGGAGGACTGGGAGGAGGCCATGCGCCTCTACGGCAGCTATCTGAAGGCCATCGCCGGGAATACGGCCCCTTATGGGATGCTCCCTGCGGGCATCCACAAGCTGGATGAGGCGGAGGATGCGGAGACCTTCCCTTACCTCCATGTTACCTGCGATTATGAGCAGGAGAAGGAAAACTACCGCCAGCAGTTGGCCCAGGGAAAAGACTTGGGCGGCGGGTATGTGCTGCGGAACTTCCCCGTCTGGTTTTCCTTCCGGGGGAATACGGCGGTGATGCTGTCCATGGGGAAGGCGGCGGCCCTGGTGGGGAAATATTTCGGCGACGGGGAACTGATCCAGCTGGGACGGGAGCAGCTCTACTGGATGTGGGGAAAGAATCCCTTCGGACAATCCCTGATTTACGGCGCGGGGGAAAATTACTGCCGCCAGTACGCGGTGCTGTGCGGTGAGTGCGTGGGCGAGGTCCCCGTGGGTGTGGAGACCTATGGGAACGAGGATGTGCCCTACTGGCCCCAGAACAATAACGCGACCTTCCGGGAGGTCTGGATCGGCGCGGCCAGCCGGTGGCTGGGACTGTGCGCGGACTATATGGAGGGAGGTAAGGCAGTTGGATAAAAAGACCTATATCGGCGTGGATCTTGGGGGCACCAAGCTGCTCATCGGCGAGGCGGACCGGGCGGGGAACATCCTGCGACAGGAGAAAATTCCTTCCGGGCGGCTGAATCAGAGAGAGGCCATGGCGCTGATCGAGAAGGGACTGGACAGCTTTCTGGCAGTGAGGACTCCCGGCTGCGCGGTGCAGGCCATCGGCGTGGGCACGGTGGGCCGGATCGACAACAGGTCCGGCACCTGGTACGAGATCAGTCCAGATCGAAAGGAGACGGTGGAGGTCTCAAAGCTCCTGGGGGAGCGGTACGGTCTGCCCTGTTTTGTGGACAACGATGTGCGCAGCGCCGCCAAGGCGGAGATGCTCTTTGGACGGGGCCGCAGCAGCCGGGATCTGATCTACATCAACATCGGCACCGGCATCGCGGCGGGCTTCGTCTCCGGCGGACGGCTCATTACCGGCGGGCATTGCAACGCCGGGGAGGTGGGGCATACATCTTCGGGCATTGATCTGAAAGTCTCTTGTGAGTGCGGCAGGACGGACTGCGTGGAGCCCGTGGCGTCGGGCATGGGCATCGACCAGTGCGCCCGCCTGCTGGCCCCGGATTATCCCGATACCAGGCTGGTTATCCCTGCTGAGGGAAGGGTCAGCGCAGCGGATGTGTTCCGGCTCTATGACGAGGACCCACTGTGCAGAGTTTTGACGGACAATGCCGCCCAGGCTGTCGCCAACCTGATCATGAACCTGGTGCGTTTCAACGATCCTGACACCGTTATCCTGGGGGGCGGCGTGATGTCAGACGGCTTCCTGTATAACAAGGTGCTGGAGCGCCTGAACCCCTATACGATCCGCTATGTGACAAACGGCGTTGTGCTGACGGCCCTGGACCCCCGTTACATCGGGCTGCTGGGCGCCTGCGGCAACGCAATCAAAGGAATGGAGGAATCCCTATGAAAATCACCGTATGCAAAAATGAGCACGATTTTGACGTGACCGCCGCCTGGCGCATCATCGGCCAGATGCTCCGGAAGCCTGACTCGGTCATCGGCCTGTCCACCGGTCAGACTACCAAGAACATGCACGCCATCGTCAGCGACATCTACAAGCAGTACCCCTTCGACACCAGCAGGGTCACCCTTTTCAATGTGGACGAGCTGACCAACCTGCCCCGGAGCTATGCGGGCTGCTGCTACACCATGATCGTGGATCAGCTCTCCAGAAATCTGAACATCCCTGATGAGCGCTTTATCATGCCCCAGACCATCTCCGATGACTACGAGAAGGAGTGCCGGGATTTCCAGACGGCTCTGGAGGCCAGGGGCGGGATTGATCTGCAAATGCTGGGGCTGGGCTGCAACGGGCATATCGGCATCAATCAGCCCGGCACGCCCTTCGGCAGCGAGACCTGGGTGTCCCCCATGGACCCGATTTTCGAGGAGCGTGTGCGCCGGGAGACCGGCGTGGGGCCGGAGCATGAGCTGGGTGGCCTGACCCTGGGTGTGCGTACCATCATGCACGCACGGCACATCGTCCTTATTGCCAAGGGTGAGCACAAGGCGGACATGGTGCGCCAGATGCTCAAGGGGCCCGTCACGGAGGATATCCCCGCCTCGGTGCTCCAGCTGCACCCCAACTGTGAGTTCCTGCTGGACGCTGACGCGGCGCGGGATGTGATGGATATGATCTAAAGCAGTGTTCAAAATTGATGGCACCTGTCCTGTAGGGGCCGATGTCCTCATCGGCCCATCCTACCGGAGCTGCCTATCTGCCTTGGGGACGGCCCGATGAGGACATCGGGCCCTACAAGGGTGCCACGTATTCTGATGATTGTTATAAAGTCGACGGAAACTCCCGGCGCTGTTTGTCCGGCGGCCTTCGGCTGCCGGGCAAATGCGCGCTAAAGCCGCGCGGTTTGGGATTGTGCTATGGAGGAGATTATTTTTGGGCGCGGCTTTTGGGGTATTTCGCGCCCTGCGGGGCGCGACCAGAGGCTCTGCCTCTGGACTCTGCCGCCTTTGAAAAGGTGGACGAAACTTTTTAATTATAAAATACCCCGGGATCGACGATCCCGGGGTATTTTGCACATTCTACGTTTTTCGCAGCCAGTCCGGCAGCGTTCGTCCCCGCACGCCGGAGACCATGCCCATGGCGGCGTAAAGGGCCACAATGGAGCTGCCGCCGTAGCTGAAGAAAGGCAGCGTCAGGCCGATGACCGGCATGACAAACAGGCACATGCCGATATTCTCCACCACCTGGAAAATCAGCATGGTGCCAAAACCCACGCAGATCAGCGCGTCCATGCTGTTCTTCGCCAGCCGGGCCGTCTGGAAGCAGCGGTAGACCACCAGAAATTCCAATACGATGATCACAAAGCACCCCACCAGCCCCAGCTCCTCGCCGCAGACGCAGAAGATGAAATCCGTCTGCCGGGCGGGGAGGCTGCCTTCGATGCCCTGGGTCTGGATGCCGTGGAACAGGCCCTGACCGAAAAGTCCGCCGCTGCCCAGGGCCAGCATCCCGCGGATCTGCTGGTAGCCCCTGCCCTGGGGGCTGTAGCTGTGGTCAAAGAGCACGCGGAACCGCTCCACCCAGTAGGTCGGCAGCTTCTCAAACAGCGCCATCAGGCCGATGCTCAGCCCCAGACCGGTGAAGCCGATGGCGAACCAGTACCACGCCAGTCCCGCCGCCAGGGCCATCCCCGCATAGATGATGAGATACATCAGTCCGCTGCCCGCGTCCCTGGAGACGACGTAAATCCACACAAACATGAACCCCGCGTGGACCGCCGGGAAGAACAGGGACGCCAGCCCCTTCATTTTCCTGTTGTCCCGGAACCAGCCGATCTGCTTTGCCAGCAGCACCGTGAAGCTCAGACGCACGATCTCTGCCGGCTGGATGTTCACCGGGAAATGCGGAATTTCCAGCCAGGAGCGGTTGCCACCGCGATCAACGCCCAGCGGAGTGCGCAGCAGGGCGATGAAGCCGATATTGAAGATCAGGAACAGCCACCACTTCTCCGCGAAATACTCCATATCAATATTGGAAAAGATGAAATAGGCCCCGATGCCGATCACCGCCCCGGCGGCCTGAATCAGCACCCGCTTGAGCTGGGTGGAGGGACCTAAGTAATTGGTTGCGCTGGCGATGAGGATCAGGCCGAAGGCCGTACACACCATGCACAGCCCCAGTAGCTTCATGTCCGCCTTACGCACGATATCCTGTACGGATTGAAAGATCCGTTTGAAGAAAGTCACGGCATTGCCTCCAGAGGGAATTTCCCTGTGATTACTCCGGCAATCAAATAATCCAAAAATTGGCATAGACCATGAATTGCCGGAGCAATCAATGCCATGTTTTGCGGTTGCCCCGCAAGGGGCGAGCAAAATGGCATCCAATCAAAAACTATTACCTGGGCGATTATTTAATCGCCCAGGTAATAGTTTACCACACAACCAAACTTCTGTAAACCATTTCTGCGACAAAATCCCGCCGTTCTCTCCGGGAACGGCGGGAGCTTGCCTTTTCATAGTTGAAATTTGAGCGGGGAAGTTCAAACAGAGCGTTATTGCCTGTGGCGTGAAATTATCTTATACTGGTAAGCGAAGTACTTCAAAAATACGATACAGGAGAACATGTTATGAACGTACAAAAAGTAGGGGAACAGATCGCGGCCCTTCGGAAGCGCAAGGGCCTGACCCAGGCTGACCTGGGGGACCGGCTGGGAGTTACCTTCCAGGCTGTCAGCAAATGGGAGCGGGGCGAAACTCTGCCGGATACGGCCATCCTGGTAGATTTGGCAGATGTGCTGGAAACTACGGTGGATTTCATTCTCAGCGGCGGAGAGCGGGTCCTGGCGTACCGGAGCAAGACCACTGTCAGTGATATACAGGAGGGCTTGCGGTGTCTGGAGCAGATGGGAATACGGCTGGGAAAGGAGAATCTGATCTACCGCCACGCCATCCGCGGGATCAACGAAGGAATGAATACGGATATCGAAGACGCCTTCTCCGATGACTATGTATTTGAGTGCTTTACGGCGGAGGCCCTGCTCCAAAACCTGATGTCCGGAGCCTATGTGGACCCGACAGACGTCAAACTCCACTTCAGCTGCGAACATTTCCGGGATATCGTACTGGAATGCTGTGAAAAGCACGGGATCAAATAGGCAGTAAAGAGCCGGCGATGGCATATGCCATCGCCGGCCCCGTTTGTTCAATCAGCCCATCAGATACCGATACCGCGTCATCACGGTGTAAATCAGGATTTCAATCTCGGCGGGCAGGTCGTTGGTCTCGTCCAAATCGACCTCCTTCACCTCGCCGTTCAGCCGCACCAGCACCTTGCTGCCGCCCAGAGGCAGGAAGCCCTGGTTGTTCACGCTCTCGTCAAAGCCCGCCTTGTCGTGGAACAGGGTGAACTTATCCTTGTAGGGCGCGCTGTCGTAGGGGCAGAACACCAGGCAATTGCCGCACTCGTTGCACATGCGGTCCACGTGGAGGATCTGAGCACGGCCGTCGGGCAGCTTCACCACCACATTGGCCCGGTTGGGGCACACGTCGGCGCAGGTCTGGCAGACCACGTTGCAGCTCAGGCAGCGGTCGCCCTCGCACTTGGCGGATTCGCAGAGGATGCCCTTCTTGGCGATGGCAGCGTCACGGCTGGCGTGGGCGTGGCAGGGGATTTTCACATCGTGCTTGGCGCCGATGACGGCCTCGGCAAAGGCTGCGGCGTCGGCGATGCCCTCCACCACTGTGGCGGGGCCGCGGCGGGTATCGCCCGCAGTGTAGACGTTCTCCACGTTGGTCTGGAAGGCGGGACGGCCCTTCCCGTCGGTCTCAATGCCGCAGGAGGCCAGGAACTCAGCGTCCACCTTCTCGCCTACGGCGGAGATCACGGTGTCGCAGGGGATCTCGACTACTTCGTCCGTCTCCACGGGGGAACGGCGGCCGGAGGCGTCGGGCTCGCCCAGGACCATCTTCTTGCAGACCAGCTTGCCGTTCTTCTGCTCCACGGGGGATACCAGCTCCAGGAACTTCACGCCGTCAGCGATAGCCAGCTCCAGCTCCTCGGCGTCGGCGGGCATGTACTTCTTGGTGCGGCGGTAGACCAGGGTGCTGCTCTCGGCCCCGGCGCGGAGGGCCAGACGGGCGGCGTCCATAGCGGTGTTGCCGCCGCCGACTACAGCCACGTGGCCCAACTGCTCGGTCTTACCGGCCTTCACACCCTGCATCCAGGCGATGACGGGCTTCACATTGCCGGAGATGCGCAGGGAACCGGCCTTCCACGCGCCGATGGCGTACAGGATGTGAGTATAGCCCTGGGCCTTCAGCTCGTCTACAGAGGGGGCGGGGGTGTTCAGCTTGACTTCCACGCCCATCTTCTTCATGAGGGCCGCGTCCTTCTCAATAGCCTCGTCGCTGATGCGGAAGGAGGGGATCACATGCCGGACGATGCCGCCCAGGGTGGCTTCCTTCTCAAACAGCGTGGTGGGGATGCCAGCCCGGCCGCAGAAATACGCCGCCGCCATGCCGGTGGGGCCGCCGCCTACGATGGCGACCTTTTTGCCGTCCAGAACAGGGGTGGGCGTCTTGAGGGAGGCCATCACCTTGTCATAGCCCCGCTCTGCCGCCACCAGCTTGGTGGCGCGGATCTGGACGGAACGGTCATAGAAGTTGCGGGTGCACTTATCCATGCAGTGGTGGGCGCAGATGGTGCCGGTGATGAAGGGCAGGGGATTCTTCTCCAGGATGACTTCCAGAGCCTTGGCGTACTTGCCCTTGCGGCACAGCTCGATGTACTCGGGGATGTCCTGCCCGATGGGGCAGCCGCCCTTGCAGGGGGCGGTGAAGCAGTCAATGAGAGGCACCTTCTCCGCCAGCTTACGCTTGGGCAGGGGCTTCACGGCCTTGACATGGTACTTATCATTCCGGATAGCGATAGCCAGAGCTTCCACCTTCTCCACGTCCACGCCGGTGAAGGGCTCGAATTTCAGCATTTCCAGCTTCTCGCCGATCTGCTTGAACCGCTGGTAGCCGCCGGGCTTCAGCTCGGTGGTGGCCATGGTGATGGGCCAGATGCCGCACTGGAACAGCTTATCAATGTTGAAGAAGTCCGCGCCGCCGGAGTAGCTCAGGCGCAGCCTGCCGTCAAACTCCTTGCTCACCCGGCGGGCCATCTCGATGGTCAGGGGGAACAGGCTCTTGCCGGCCATGTACATCTCCTCGCTGGGCAGCTCGTTCTGCTTCACGTCCACGGGGAAGGTGTTGGACAATTTCAGGCCGAACTCCACGCCCGTCTCGTCCGCCAGGGCCTGGAGGCGGTGGAACATGGGGATAGCATCGCTGTACTGCAAGTCCTCGTTGAAGTGGTGCTCGTCGAAGGCGATGTAGTCGTAGCCCATGCCGTCCAGGATGTCACGGGCGGACCGGTAGCCCAGGATGGTGGGGTTGCACTTGACGAAGGTGTGGAAGTGCTTCTCGGAAATCAGATAGGACGCGATGCGCTCGATCTCGTCCGGCGGGCAGCCGTGGAGGGTGGAGACGGTGACGCTGTCGGAGATCTGGCCGGAGATGCCGTCGATGAACTTCTTCTCGGCGGGGAACATCTCCTTGAGCACCTTCACGCACTCCTGGAAAATGGGGGTGTTGGAAGCGTCCTTCATCTCGGTGAGGTACTTATCCACCTTGGGCCCCTTGATGCCCTCCAGGTCGTAGCCCACGGACATGTTGAAGATGAAGCCGTCGGGGTCGCCCAGACCGTAGACTTTCGCCAGGATCTTGCAGGCGAACCAGGCTTTCACGTACTCCTCGTAAGCCTGGGGGACGTAGAGCTCGGTGGACCACTCGCAGTTGTAGCACTCGTCCTCCGCCAGGATACAGGGGCGGTTGACGCAGGCGGACAGCTCCGCGCCGTCCATCTTCTGGACGGTCTTCAGCTCGAAGAAGCGCGCGCCGCCGAAGTAGGAGGCCACGATGTTCTGGGCCAGCTGGGTGTTGGGGCCGGCGGCGGGGCCGAAGGGGGTCTCGATCTTCTCACCGCCGAAGATGGGCAGGGACTTCTCCCCGGCCACATAGGGACGGTGCACGCCGAACACGGAGCCCTCCCGCTCGTACTCGACGGTGATCCAGTTCATCAGTTCCTTAAAGGGAATGGGGATCATCAGTTCAGACATGATTTTTTCTCCTTATTATTTGAATGATAACCAAAATTCGGTCGCAGGGGCGGATATCATCCGCCCGCGTGACAGGGATCACCCGTTTGTCCGGAGACGGGCCGATGGGGACATCGGCCCCTACGGGCGTTTTGACGTGGTGCGTCTGTAGGGGCCGGTGTCCTCACCGGCCCGTCCGTCCCGCCGTTACGCGGCGGGGTTGTCAGGACGGGCGGATAATATCCGCCCCTACAGGCAGGGATCAATACTCGCAGTGGTTCAGCGCTCCCCACAGCTTTTTGGATTCTTCCATGATACGGGCGTTGACGGCCTCCTCGTCGATGCCTACCAGTTCGCGGTCCTTCATCAGGAGCTTGCCGTTGCAGATGGTGGTCTGGCACTGACGGCCCGTCATGCCGAAGATCATATGGCCGTCAATATTGGCGTCGGAGAAGGGGGTGAAGGGCTTGTAATCCATGACAATCACGTCCGCCGCTGCGCCGGGGACCAGCCTGCCCAGAGGCACGCCGAAGTACTTCTCGCCGATGGCGGGGTTATTCTTGAACAGCATGGTCGTGACCTCGCCCCAGGCTACGTTGGGCAGGCAGGCGTTGTGCCGCTGGATGGTCAGGGCTACCTTCAGGCTCTCCAGCATGTCGTTGGTATAGGCGTCGGTGCCCAGGCCCACGGTGATGCCCCGCGCCATCAGCTGGAGGATGGGGGAGCAGCCCACGGCGTTGCCCATGTTGCTCTCCGGATTGTTGACGCACATGGTGCCGGTCTCCTGGATGATCTCCATCTCGGCGGTATTGACGTGGATGCAGTGGCCCAGGATGGTCTTGGGGCCGAGGATGCCGTGGTCCTGCAGGCGCTGGACGGGGCGGCGGCCGTAATTCTGGAGGCTGTCGTACACATCGTTCATGCCCTCGGAGACGTGGATATGGAAGCCGGTGCGGCCATTGTTGGCGGCCACCATCTTATCGAAGGTTTTGTCGCTGATGGTGAACAGCGCGTGTCCGCCGAACATGGAGGCCAGCATGTCGCTGGGGTTCTTCTCGCAGTAGTCCAGCCAGTCCTTGTTCTCCTGGACGGACTGATCGGCTTTCTCCTCGCCGTCACGGTCGCTGACCTCGTAGCACAGGCAGGAGCGGATGCCGAACTCCTTCGCGCTGTCCGCGATCTGGAACAGGGAGCCGGGGATCTCGGCAAAGGACGCGTGGTGGTCAAAGATGGTGGTCACGCCCTGCCGGATGCAGTCCAGGTACAGCGCGTCGGCGCTGGCGCGGGTGCCCTTGAGGGTCAGCTTCCGGTCCATGGCCCACCAGGTGCCCTCCAGCACCTCCAGGAAGTTGGTGGGATTATTGCCGTTGATGCTCAGGCCCCGGGCCAGGGCGGAGTAAATGTGGGTGTGGGCGTTCACCAGGCCGGGCATGATGACGCCGCCCTTGGCGTCCACGAACTGGGCGTCGGGGTACTTTGCTTTCAGATCAGCAGTGGTGCCCACCGCCGCGATCTTGGTCCCGTCGATGGCGACGCCGCCGTCGGGGAGGTAGGGGACTGCAACCTCCCGGGTGATGAGCTTGCCGTTTGCCAGGATGTACATGTTTTTTCCTCCTTCGTTCCTCTCTTGCTTTTTCTCAATAAAAGAAAAATGCTCCAAACCGTTCGGTTTGAAACACCCAAGCATGACCTGAGTGATAGTTGCAGCCCGTGCGCGTGACACTTCCTTACAGCTACCACTGTATTCATTTTTGATGGTCATAGTATACATGATTTTTAAAAGAATTGCAATGGAAATCTGTGCGGTTTTTCTTTTTCGGCCTTACAAATTTTTTGATGCGGGTTTGTGCGGTTTGACGGAAAGTTTTTTCTTTGCCGCCTTCGGCGGCAAACGGCAGAGCCTTCTGCCCTTCAGCCCGGGGGCTAAGATTGTTCATGACCCCATCGAGGGGTCATGAACAATCGATCTTGCACGGCCACTCGATGTGGCCGTGCGAGATCTTTACGCCCCCGGACCCTGCGCCTATTTTTGTCACGCGACAAAAGTAGGCAAAAACGCGCTTAAACCTACGGTTTAAGAATCCCTCATTTATTACGGGGGTATTTGTTTTTGCGCTGATCCTGTAGTCCGTCCGGGCTAAATCGGATTGTTAGCGGTTTCTGCTGCCTTGCGTCTACTTTAGGACGTTATCTCGGTCCCTACCGTATCACGCGATGGGAGCT
>JAAVHD010000080.1 GCA_014799915.1 Oscillibacter sp. | reverse complement strand
CTGCTGATTTGGGCATCCGGCACAAGCTTATCTGTCCGTATACTCCAAGACACAATGGCAAAGTAGAGCGCAGCCACCGCGAAGACCAGAAGCGTTTCTATTCCTCACATTCTTTTTTCTCCCTGCCTGACTTTGACAAGCAGCTTGCCGTCCATCTCCGTCGTTCCAACAACCTTCCGATGAGGCCCCTCAACTGGCTTGCCCCCCGCTGACTTTGTCGTCCAACATGTTTGACAATCCTACAAATTTTGCCGGAATTGTCATTTGTTTTAATTCCCCGTCATAATCTTATGGCAGAAGTCCTGGTATGACCCAGGGAAACGCTGAAAAGGGAAGGGATAGGATATGAAAAAGATCGTTACCTGCCTGCTGGCCTTCACGCTGCTGCTGACTCTGGCAGTACCGGCCCGGGCGGAGTCGCTGGCGGTGGAAGCTGGGGCGTGCCTGCTGATGGAGAAGACCACCGGACAGGTCCTCTACGCGGTCAACGAGCACCAGCAGCTGGAGCCGGCCAGCGTCACCAAGATCATGACGGTGCTGCTGGTGATGGAGGCCATCGACTCCGGGACCCTTAACTACGACGACATGGTCACCGCCTCCGCCTATGCCTGCTCCATGGGGGGCAGTCAGATCTGGCTGAAAGAGAATGAGCAGATGACGGTGGAGGATATGCTCAAGGCCGTCTGCGTGGCCTCCGCCAACGATTGCAGCGTAGCCCTTGCCGAGCACCTGGCGGGCAGTGCCGACGCCTTTGTGGAGAAGATGAACCAGCGGGCCGGGGAGCTGGGGATGAACGACACCAACTTCTTAAACCCCACCGGCCTGCCCGCCCAGGGCCACGTCACTTCCGCCTACGACATCGCCCTCATGAGCCGGGAGCTGATCCTACGCCACCCGGACGTCCGCCGCTTCACCACCATCTGGATGGACACCCTCCGCAATGGTGAGTTCGGCCTGAACAACACCAATAAGCTCATCCGCTATTACCAGGGCGCCACCGGCCTGAAGACCGGCAGCACCGACGGCGCGCTGTACTGTCTCTCCGCCACGGCAGAGCGCGACGGCATGGAGCTGATCGCCGTCATCCTGAAAGCCCCTACCTCCACCCAGCGCTTTGAGAGCGCCAAGACGCTTTTGAACTATGGCTTTGCCGCCTACGCCCTGGCCGAAGCCCAGCCGCCCCAGCCCCTGACCCCCATCCCGGTAGAGCTGGGTGACGCCCCCTTCGTGACCCCAAAACTGGAGGGCGACCCCACCATCCTTGCCTCAAAAGAGAAGGTAAACGCCATGGAGACCACAGTGGAACTGGAAGAATCCCTGTGCGCCCCCGTAGAGGCGGGACAGCAGGTAGGCCGTCTGATCGTCACCTCCAACGGTGAAGTCCTCTCGGAGCTGCCGCTGGTAGCGGAGGAAACGGTAGCCCGTCTGACCTACTGGCAGATCCTGGAGCGTTGCCTCCGCACAGCCTTCATGGGCGGATAAGACCAGAGAGGGGCGTGGATGCACCCAGGGAGGCCCATTTTAGACGCAACACCTTCAGAATTGATCCATCTGTGTAGGGGCGGATATCATCCGCCCGCATGATAATCACGATCTTTGTAAAAGCGGGCGGATAATATCCGCCCCTACACGGTTTTCTGCATCTTGGAAGAGCTTGCCATTGAAAATTGATTTCCCCGCATCCTGCCCCCTTCCTTGCAATATTTCCGTCTTTATGCTATAGTATGGAAAAACTTCTATCAGAACCCGGAGGAGGACCGCTATGGCAAAAGAAAAAAAGACCCATTTAGATGAAGAAGCCGTCCTGCTGCTCATGAAGGGCAAGCGGGGCTTTTTCCGCCTGATCTTTGGCCGCACCACGGTGGTGGTGCTCCTTCTGGCGGCCCAGTTCCTCCTGCTGTTTCTGAGTTTCTTCCGGCTCAACGAGTACTTTGTCTATGGCGGTTCCATGCTCCTGAGTCTGATCATGGCTCTGGTCATCGTCAACCGCCCCCGGAATCCCTATATGAAGATCACCTGGATACTACTGATCATGCTGGCCCCTGTCCTCGGCATCCCCCTGTATATCTTCGTGGACAGGGAGCTGGGCCACCGTCTGGCCCGGGCGCGGCTGGAGGAGATTGGACGGGAGACTCAAGGGCTCCTCCCCGCCCAGTCCATGGCCGCCTTGGAGGAAGCACACCCCGACGGACTGGGCATCGCCTCCTACCTCCAGAACACCGGCGGCTTCCCCACCTGGCAGAACTCCGGTGCGGACTACTACCCCCTGGGCGAGAATGCCTTCGAGGCCATGCTGGCCGAACTGGAGAAGGCGGAGACCTTCATTTTCCTGGAGTACTTCATCATCGATGAAGGCTATATGTGGGGCCGGATTCTCAAGGTCCTGGAGGAGAAAGCCAGACAGGGCGTGGAAGTCCGTGTCCTGTACGACGGCACCTGCGCCCTGTACAAATTGCCCTACCAGTACCCCAAAAATCTGGAGGAGCTGGGCATCCGCTGCCGGATGTACGCCCCCCTGCGCCCGCTGGTCTCCACACATTATAATAACAGGGACCACCGGAAGATCATGGTGATCGACGGCCGCTGCGCCTTCACCGGCGGGATCAACCTGGCGGATGAATATATCAACCGCACCCACCCCCACGGCCACTGGAAGGACGTAGCCCTCCGGATCACCGGGGAGGCGGTCCGCTCCTTCACCCTGATGTTCCTGCAAATGTGGAACGTGGACAGCAGGGAGATGGAAAACTGCGCCGGATATCTCGCCGCCTCCGCCCCAGTGGAAGCCCCCGGCTGGGTAGCCCCCTACGGCGACAGCCCCTTCAGCGGCGACAACATCGGCGAGATGGTCTATATGGACATGCTCAACCGGGCGAAGAAGTACGTCCATATCATGACGCCCTATCTCATCATCGACCACGAGATGGTGGTAGCCCTGACCTTCGCCGCCAAGCGGGGGGTGGACGTCAAGCTCATCGTCCCCGGCGTCCCGGACAAAAAGACAGTCTTTGCCCTGACCCGCTCCTATTATAAGGAGCTCATCGAGGGCGGCGTACAGATCTACGAATACACCCCCGGCTTCGTCCACGCCAAAACCTTCGTCAGCGACGATACCACCGCCGTCACCGGCAGCATCAACCTGGACTACCGCAGCCTGTACCTCCACTTCGAGTGCGCGGCCCTGCTCCGGGACGTTCCCGCCGTGGCGGATATCGAGGCGGACTACCGGCAGACGCTGACCCAGTGCCGCCAGGTCACCGTGGACGACTGCAAAAAGGACAAGCTGAGCTGCCGGATCACCGGATGGCTCCTGCGTCCCCTTGCGCCGCTGATGTAGACCGTGTCTGCGCACATAGACCGCGCAGGGGCCGCCTGACGCCCCTGCGCGGTTTTTGATCCCTGTACGCAGTCTGAACGGGAAACTCCTGCATGGATCGCGGGAGCAGGCCGCGCAGGAGAAATATTTTCCGGGAAATACCTGGCAGATTTGTGCTTCTTGCACAGAAGCGGCGGGCTGAGGATGAAAGTTTTGACTATTTTGGCTTCACTTTTGAAAAGACCTGTTATTGACAAGCTCTGATTTTTTCAGTATAATATTCTCCGGAAAACTGTCCGAAATTCCCAACAGCGTGGCCCGAAGCATTCTCCCGACCACGCTTTTACTGAAAACGGAAAATTTAGCGCTTTAATCTGATTAAAGCGGGGCAGCCGCCGCAGGCGGCTGCCATGATCCCATCCCTGTATTCAACCGGGCGGGACGGGCCGGGGGGCCCGGACCGGTACGGCTGGAGATAAATTTGATAGGAGGAATATCATGAAAAAGAAGTTCCTGAGCCTGGTTCTGGCATTGATGATGCTTCTGAGCCTGGTCGCCTGCGGCGGTAACAATAATACCGATACCCCCGCAAACACCGACACCCCCACAAACACCGATACTCCCGCAAACACCGATACCCCCAGTGACGCCGACGAGCCCGCGGATGCCGGCTACACCGGTCCCGACTGGGAGGCCATTGACGCCATGGACTACGACGATCAGTCCGACGCCCTTTACGACTGGAACCTGGGCGAGTTCGCCGACGCCTATGCCGCCGCCAAGTCCGAGCTGGACGACATGGATAAGCGTTCCGCTCTGATGGCCATCGCTGAGGCCAAGCTGCTGGAATCCGGCGTGTTCCTGCCCGTCAGGAGCAACGGCGGCTCTTTCGCCATGAACCGCGTCGTTCCCCGCAGTGTTACCACCACCGACTGGGGCCTGGATGAGTACAAGTGGTACACCGTCCTGGTAGCCAACGAGCTGCTCAAGAGCGAGGACCGTGACGCCATCACCGCCATCTGGAGCGAGGCTGCCGACGCTGAGACCTACTTCACCAACGTCCGTCAGTTCCTGGCTGACAACGGCTACACCCTGCAGGACACCTACAACTTCCTGCAGAGCTACGATCTGGAGACCTGGGACATGATGGCCACCTCCTATACCTCCGACTCCTACTTCGTCGCCCCCACCTACTCCGGCCTGCTGGAGTACGATGTCAAGAACATTCAGCAGCCCGCCCTGGCTGAGAGCTACGAGGTTTCTCCCGACGGTACTGTGTACACCTTCCACATCCGTGACGGCGTGTACTGGGTCGACCAGCAGGGCCGTCAGTTGGAGCAGGTCACCGCTAACGACTGGGTCACCGGTATGATGCACGTGGCCGACAACAACGACGCTCTGGGCTACCTGATGAGCAGCGACGGCGGCGTGGGCATCAAGAACTACGACGCCTTCATCAACGGCGAGGTCACCTTCGATCAGGTGGGCGTAAAGGCCATCGACGAGCTGACCCTGGAGTACACCCTGGAGCAGAAGTTCCCCGCTTTCACCACCGCTCTGGGCTACGCCTGCTTCGCCCCCCTGAACTACAGCTTCTATAAGTCCCAGGGCGGCACCTTCAGCGCCGAGGGCGACGAGTATACCGCTGGCAACTACGGCACCAGCCCCAGCACCATTGCCTACTGCGGTCCCTACCTGGTCACCAACTTCACCCCCCAGAACATCACCGCTTATGCCGCCAACCCCTCCTACTGGAATGCTGACGCCGTGAACACGCACACTGTCAACATCTACTACTATGACGGCACCGACGCCATGCGTCCCTACAACGAGGCCAAGGCGGGCACCATCGCCGGCGCCGGCTTCAACGCCTCCAGCCTGGTTGTCGCCAAGGAAGAGAGCCCCGAGGGCGAGACTGCCAGCTACTTTGATCTGTATCACTACAACTCCGCTACCGACTCCACCTGCTTCTGCGGCTGGATGAACCTGAACCGTCAGGCATTTGCCAACTTCAACGACGCCACCCAGGGTATTTCTCCCAAGGCTGACGATCTCGACGCCCAGGCCCGCACCCGTGCTGCTATGAACAACCAGCACTTCCGTCTGGCTCTGGCCTACGCCTTTGACCGCGGCTCCTTCAACGCCCAGCGCTCCGGCGAGGACCTGAAGTACACCGCTCTGGCCAACTCCTATGTCCCCGGCACCTTCTATCAGCTGCTGGCTGATACCACTGTGGACATCAACGGCACTGCCACCACCTTCCCCGCCGGCACCTACTACGGCGCGATCCGTCAGGCCCAGCTGGAGGCCGACGGCTCCACCATCAAGGCCTGGGATCCCACCGCTGACGGCGGCGCTGGCTCCAGCGGCGGCTTCGACGGCTGGTACAATGCTTCTGCGGCCAAGGCCGAGTTGGAACTGGCCATTGCTGAGCTGGCTGAGGTCGGCGTGGAGATCTCCGCTGAGAACCCCATTGCCATCGACACCTTCTATCAGCTGGGCTATGATGTCGGTACCAACGAGAAGAACACCTTCAAGCAGTCCATCGAGGGCGTGCTGGAGGGTAATGTTGTGGTCAACCTGGTCGCCTATCCGGACAGCCAGACCATGCAGTACGCTTACTACCGCAACTCCACCGGCGCCGAGGCCAACTTCGACTTCAGCGACGGTTCCGGCTGGGGCCCCGACTACGGCGATCCTCAGACCTACCTGGATACCATTCAGGCTTACGGCTATATGTGCAAGAACATCGGTCTCTATTGATCCGCATTTGACTGAACGCAAATATCTCAAAGCAGGAGGGTGGGGGTATCCCCACCCTCCTGCGCTTGTAAAACATGAGAGAGCGAGGAGATAATATGGGAAAATATGTACTCAAGAGGCTCCTTTACGGCGCGGTCTCTGCGGTTATTGTGGTGCTGGTTGTTATGGTCCTGATCTACTCCCTGCTGGACAGAAGTACGATTCTGGGCGGCGATCCCAACTACTCCAAGATGCAGAGCAACGCCCGCGTCAGCTATGAGCAGAGCCGGTACGAGGCTTTCGGCTATCAGGACTATGTACCTTACGCGGACTATATCAACTCTCTGGTGCGCAGCGGCGAACTCAGCGAGGAGGACCGGGCCGCGGCTGCTCTCATCGGCCGCACGGCGGAGAAGGACAGCGAGATCGCCGCAAAGTATATCCAGCAGTTCACCGAGACCTACCAGTCCCAGGGCTACACGATCACCCGCCTGGATGCGGACGCCCGCAAAAATGGACAGGTGAAAGACGGCGGACAGGCCGCCCTCTACGCCACCCGGGACATTCCGCTGATCAACCGGGCCATTACCTACTTTACCGAGATGCTTTTCATTGACAACATACACTATGTTGACGATGAAACGGATATCGGTAAGCGGGGCGTAACCTTCACCTGGTATGACCCGGTCTACAACCCCACAGGGACGGAGAATGTTTTCTCCCCCGCCCTCATCGGCAACGGCACGATGCACAAGTATCTGCTGTACTTCGATAACAACTTCCCCTGGATCCATCAGAATATTATCACCCTGAATCTGGGTGAATCCTATACCGTCAACCGCGGTGTTGACGTTTTCACCACCATGACCTCCAGCCAGGGCTCCTATGTGCTGAGGCCCACCACCTATCCCGACACGGGCCTCATGGAGGAAAGCGCGGACGACCTGCACACCGCCACCTACGCGGAGGGCTCCCGGGAGATCAACCCGGTGTACGCCGAGCGTTTCAGCGACGACTACACCAACGTCATCACCCACAAGACTGCCAAGTCCAAGCTGGGATTCTCCTTCGTCATCGGCATTATCTCCACCATTGTGGCCTACTGTCTGGGCCTGCCCATTGGTTTGATGATGGCTCGGTATAAGGATGGCCTTCTGGACAAGATCGGCACCATTTACATTGTTTTCATCATCGCGGTGCCCAGCCTGGCGTACATATTCCTGTTCAAGTCCATAGGCGGCAGCGTGTTCAAGCTGCCGACGCTGTTTGATATGGACACGTCGGGGACGAACCACCTGATGTATATCCTGCCGATCGTCTCGCTGACCCTGCCCCAGCTGGCCAACCTGATGAAGTGGATGCGCCGGTACATGATCGACCAGATGAACTCCGACTACGTAAAGTTTGCCCGGTCGGGCGGCCTGACGGAGAGCGAGATCTTCACCAAGCATATCTGGAAAAACGCGGCGATCCCCATCACCCACGGCATTCCGGGCAGCGTCATCTTCGCCATGACGGGCGCCATCATTACCGAGCGCGTGTACTCCGTCCCCGGCGCCGGCAATCTGCTGACGCAGGCCATCAACAAATACGACAACAGTGTGATCGTAGGCGTGACGCTGTTCTACGCAGTGCTGTCCGTCGTGTCCATCATCCTGGGCGACGTACTGATGGCCACGGTAGATCCGCGGATTTCTTTTACAAATAAAGCGAGGTGAGCGTGATGGAAGATCTGAACAAGAAATATAACATGAGCGACGCGGAGCTGTTCGCTTTTGTGGACCATAATGATCTGGAATCGGAAAAGATCACTGCGCCCCGTTACTCCTACTGGAAGAGCGTTTTCCGGGTATTCTTCCAGAAGAAGATCAATATTGTGATCCTGGGCCTGCTGGTGTTCGTCATCGCTTTTGCCTATATCTATCCCACTGTGACGAACTACGACCCCTTCGCCAACCTGCTGGACCCCAATTCCAAACACCTGAACCCTGCCGCCGCGATCAAATACTTTGGTTTTGACCTGAAGTGGATTCTGGGCGCGGGCGCCTCCGGCGAACCCACCTTTGACGCCATCTGGAACGGTTCCCGGATATCCATCTCCCTGGCTTTCCTCTGCGCCGCCATCAACATGACCATCGGCGTGTGCATCGGTTCGGTGTGGGGCTTCTCCAAGAAGGTGGACACCGTGATGATGTTTGTCTACAACATCGTCGGCAACGTGCCTACCATTCTGATCATCTCCGTGCTGGCCATGCTCTTCGCCCCCACCTTCTGGACGATGGTCTTTGCTCTGACCATCGTGGGATGGATCGGCATCGCCTATTTCATCCGGACCCAGGTGGTTATCATCCGTGAGCGGGAATACAATCTGGCCTCGCGGTGCCTGGGCACCTCTACGGTTAAGATCGCCATGAAGAACATCCTGCCCTTCATGACCTCTGTCATCGTGACCCTGCTGGCTACCGAGCTGCCCAGCTATATCTCCTACGAGGTGTTCCTGGCCTACATTGGCCTGGGCATGGGCGATATGTCCCTGGGCCGCCTTATCTACAACGCAGAAAACGCCATGGTCACCCCCGGCTGGGAAATGGAGTTCTGGAGTCCGGTGGCTATCTCTGCGGTCATCACTGTGGTCCTGTACGTGGTAGGACAGAATCTGGGCGATGCGTCCGATCCTCGGACGCATATGTAAGGAGGGACGGCTATGGCAGAAGAAAAGAAAGTATTGCTGTCCGTAAAGGACCTGTGGGTGAAGTTTCGGGTCCGCGGCCGTATCCTGACCGCCATCCGGGGCATCTCCCTGGACATCTATGAGAACGAATCCATCGCCATCGTGGGCGAGTCCGGTTCCGGCAAGAGCGTGTTCACCAAGACCTTCGCGGGAATGCTGGACTCCAACGGCTTCATCGACCAGGGGAGCCTCATCTTCAATGACGAGGAGTTGGCAGACACCCATGTGAAGCTGACGCCCTCCGCCCACCGGATGATGGCTGACGCGCTGAAAAAGCTGAACGACTCCGCCAAGCTGGAGCTGGGCGCGGCTACCTACCAGAAGATCCTCGCCCTGGAGACGGAGAAGCGGGAACACAGCAGTCTCTCTGAGGAGGAGAAGGCCAAGGTCAAGCAGGAGTATGACGATCTGGTCGCCAAGCGCACAGACGCCTTCAACCTGAAGCAGACCTTCGACCGCAGCAAAGAAAAGGACAAGATCAGGGAGACCGACCGGCTCATCAATGATTACGATGAGCAGATCAAGGCTCTGAAAAAGAAGGAAGAGCAGCTGGTCCGGGAGCGCAAGGCCGCCTCCGCCAACGACGCCGCCTTCAACAAGCGCTATGAGGAGCGTCATGCCGCCCTGAAGGCGCAGTATGAAGAAGAGCTCAAGGGGCAGGTTTCTCCGGCGGTATACCAGCGCAATGAGATCCTGGTCAAGGAGATATACCTCTCCGTAGGCCGCTACGGCGTCCGCCAGCGTGTGAAGATGATGAACAAGCTGGTAGACGCGCTGGTCAAGGCCATGAAGCTGGGCGTAGACCTGAATGATGAGGACCAGAGGAACCTGGTGTTTGACGACATCACCTTCCGGGTCCGCTATCTGGACGAGACAGCCGAGTCCCTCCACGGCACCTGCGTGCTGAACCTTGCCAAGGTCCAGTACGCCAAGGACTGGAGCCAGATTCGCGGCAAGCGGATCGCCACCGTGTTCCAGGACCCCATGACCAGCCTCAACCCCATCATCACCATCGGCAAGCAGATCACCTCCATCATCCTCAAGCACCAGGACTGCACCGAGGCGGAAGCCCGCCGCCGCGCCCTGGAGCTGATGCGGAAGGTGGGCATCCCCAAGGCGGAGGCCCGGTTTGACGACTATCCCTTCCAGTACTCCGGCGGTATGCGCCAGCGTATCGTTATCGCCATCGCCCTGTCCTGCCAGCCCAAGATCCTGATCTGCGACGAGCCCACCACGGCTCTGGACGTGACCATCCAGGCCCAGATCCTCCAGCTGATCAAGGACCTGCAGAAGGAGTTCAATTACACCATCGTCTTCATTACCCACGACCTGGGCGTGGTGGCCAACGTGGCTGACCGCGTGGCTGTTCTGTACGCCGGGCAGGTCATTGAACTGGGCACGGTGGAGGATGTCTTCTATGATCCCCGCCATCCCTATACCTGGGCTCTGCTCAGTTCCCTGCCGCAGCTGGCGCAGAAGGACGGCAAGCTCTACTCCATCACCGGAACGCCGCCCAGCCTGTATAACCAGATCATAGGCGACGCCTTCGCGCCCCGCAATCCCCACTGCCTGAAGATCGACACGCTGGAGGAGCCGCCGATGTTCCAGGTGACCGAGACCCATTTTGCCAAGACCTGGCTGCTGGACCCCCACGCCCCCAAGATCGAAAAGCCCGAGGGGATCCGGGATATCCACGAGAAGCTTGTCAAAGCGTTCAACATTTAGGGGGGAGGATAGAAAGTGGCTACATTGAAGCAAGATAATGAAAGAGCGGTCCGTGGCTCCTGCCTGCCGGAGCATGGCCCCATTGACGAGAGTACCGGCAGAGAGATCCTTCTGTCCCTGAAAAATGTGGACATTACCTTCGGTAAGGGCGAGGACGCGGTCCGCGCCGTCCAGAATGCGTCCTTCAACATCTATAAGGGAGAGACCTTCTCCCTGGTGGGCGAGTCCGGTTCCGGCAAGACCACCATTGGCCGCGCCGTGATCCGGGTCAATCCCCTGGCCGGCGGCGAGATCGACTATAAGGGCGTGCGCATCTCCGGAAAGATCTCCCACGCTCTGGACCGGGAAGTCATCCGGAACATTCAGATGGTGTTCCAGGACCCCGCCGCGTCCCTGAACGAGCGGGCCACCGTGGACTATATCATTTCCGAGGGCCTGTATAACTTCCACCTCTTTGAGAACGAAGCCGACCGCGTGCGGAAGGTGGAGGAGATGATCAACGAGGTGGGCCTGCTGCCCGAGCACCTGACCCGTTATCCCCACGAGTTCTCCGGCGGCCAGCGCCAGCGCATCGGCATTGCCCGCGCCATGGTCATGGAACCGGAGCTGGTGGTGGCGGACGAGCCCATTTCCGCGCTGGACGTGTCCATCCGCGCCCAGGTGCTGAACCTGATGAAGAAGTTCCAGAAGGAAAAGGACCTGACCTACCTCTTCATCGCCCACGACCTGTCCGTGGTCCGGTTCATTTCCGACCGGATCGGCGTTATTTACAAGGGCCGTATTGTAGAGATCGCGGAGGCGGAGGAGCTGTTCAACTTCCCCCTGCACCCCTATACCCACTCCCTGATTTCCGCCATCCCCATCCCCGACCCCAAGCTGGAGAAGAACAAGGTGCTCTACACCTACGATCCCTCCATCCACGATTACTCCACTGACCAGCCCGAGCTGGTGTGCATCGGCCATGACCACTATGTCTATGGCAACAAGAAGGAGATCGAGGAGTACAAGGCCATCCGTGAGAAGGACGTGCCTGTCAAGCCCATCACTATCCGGGACCCCAACGCCCCCGTGGAGACCCATACCCAGGAGGCCGAGGCGGACGAGATAGCGGAGGAAGAATTCCTGGTCCATCCCACCCACGACACCGGCAGCATCTGGTATATGGTCATATCCTTCTTCCTGCCGATTCTGGGCATTATTGCGGCGTTCCTCTTCAAGAAGTTCCGTCATACCCGCAACTATAAGCAGTGCAGGAAGGGCGCGATTGCCGGGTTTGTCGTGATTGGCGTAATTCTGGCGGTGTTCCTGCTGCTGCTGTGGAGAGTGGTGGCCTAGCTTGGGACGCACGGCCAGAGACAAGCGGGACCGGCCCCATCCCCCGCCGGTAGAGCGCATTGAGCTGAATGATGAGCATACAGGGCGGCGCCTGATTGCCGCCGTGGTGCTGCTGCTGTTTGGCGCGGCGCTGCTGGCGTATGCGTTTATGCAGCTGATGACCCCCGAGGACGGATGGATGGAGGTCGAGGCCGGTGCCGGGACCAGTTGCGCGGGTGAGTTCACCTTCTTCTACCTCCCCGCCGACGCCGCCGAGCGGAGGGCCGTGACAGCGGCATATACCGAGCTTTGCCAGACGGCCTACGAGCAGTTCAACGAGGTGGAGTCCTTCGAGGGCGTAAGCAACATCTGCGCCATCAACCGCAGCCCCAATGAGCCGCTGACGGTGGATCAGGCGCTGTACAGCGCTTTTTCCACTGCGGCGGAGAGCGGGAGTCGGCTTCTGTACCTGGGGCCGGTATACAGGCGCTACGGGAACGTGTTCTTCTGCGAGGATGACGTGCAGCTGGCGGACTTTGACCCGGCGCTCAGCGAGGACGTGGCCCGGGAGTACCGGGAGATCGCCGCCTTCGCAAACGATCCGGACATGATTCGGATCGAGCTGCTGGGGGATAACCGGATCGAGCTGGTGGTCGCGGAGGAATATCTGGCCTACGCGGACCGGGCGGAGATCGAGAGTTTCATTGACTTTGGCTGGATGCGCAACGCCTTTATCGCGGACTACCTGGCGGAGGAGCTGACAGCCCGGGGCTTCACCCATGGGGCTCTGATCAGCTACGACGGCTTTGTCCGCAACCTGGACGACAGCGGGACGGCTTATTCTCTTTCTCTGTATGACCGTCAGGAACAGGGCGTGTATCTGGCGGCAGTGATGGAGTACACCGGGCCTATGAGCGCGGTAGTTCTGCGGGATTATCCGCTGAGCGATCTGGACCGGATACACTACTATGAGCTGCGCACCGGGGAGATCCGCACGCCCTATCTGGACCCGGCCGACGGCCTGAATAAGAACGCGGTCCATAACCTCGTCTGCTACGCCCGGGATAAATCCTGCGGTGAGCTGGCGCTGAAAATAGCGCCCGTCTATATTGCTGACGCCTTGCAGGTGGAAGCATTGGAACGTCTGGCAGCGGAAGGGATCGAGTCCATCCGATGCGAGGACTGGGCGATCTATCCCACTGATCCCGATGCGGTGTTCAGCCAGATCTATGAAAACGGCGAAGTGCGCTATACCGTGGCCCCGGCAGGAAATTAAACCCTTTTTGAAAGAAACAGTATCAAGTCGATATAAACAAAAGAGCGGTGCAGAGGATTTCCTCTCTGCACCGCTCTTTTTTGTACCGTCATGACCGCCAGCAGCGAATGCCGAAAGCCCGGATAGAATCCTTGCTGCGCTGATGGACCTCCTCCTGACTCTGGAGATTGGGCCAGTCGCACCAAATGGAGTAACAGCAGCCCAGGACTTGATCCTTTTTCTCAGCCGGACAAGTCTGAGGACCGCAGACGGGACTGTCCGGGAAGTGCTCCGGAGTCCACGCCCCCAGCAGCTTCTCAGGATCTGGGTCCACATAGTCGGGCCGGATAAGCAGGATGTAGTACAGGCTCAGCCAGTCGTAGTTGGTCACCTGATACCCCCGGTCCAGGAAGGCGCTGAGCGGGGCCATACCCTTGTCCCAATTGGTCCAGTAGGCAATCTCCACATCCCGGTCCAGTTCTATGTGCTGCTCCAGGTCCACCCGGTACAACCCATCGTTCCAGACCCGGACCTTGAAGCCCTTGGCGCGTACGTGGGCGATGACCTGATTCAAAAAGTCAATATAGGTGTCCACGCCGCCGCAGTCGGGGCCCAGGTGCTCCTTGGCGTAGTGCTCCATCACCGGGTACTGATCAAAATGGCGGAAGTCAATAAACTCATCCCCGCCGATGTGGAACACCTTGGAGTCAGCAAACAGCTCCGCATACTCGTCAATAAGCTCCATCAAAAATTGCTTTGCCTTGGGGTTCGTAATATCCAGAGCAGAGTGCAACGGCAGCCCCTCGCCCCGGGGCAGCTGCCACTCAGGATACTCCCGCAGAGCCTGCCCCAAATGCCCTGGGCAGTCCAGCGCGGGGTTGACGTCGATGCAGAGATCCTCACACAGCCGGATGATCTCCCGCACATCCTCCTTGCTGTGATGGAACCGGGACGGCACCTCAGGGTGGGATTCGCAGTCGATCCGAAAACCCTCGTTCTCCGAGAAGTGGAGCCACAGGGTGTTCATCCGGTTCCGGGACATATCCCGCACCCGGTCCATGATCCACTCTTTCGTAAAAAATTTCCGAGCCATATCCAGATGAAGGCCCCGCTCCCTGACGTCAGGCTGATCCGCATACTCCCCGTAAGCGAGACCGTCCTCCGCCTCCAACACGACCCGCAGGCCATAGAGCGCCCCCCGCTCCGTGCGGGCGGACAGCTCCAGCACAGCGCCAACTTGCAGAAGGTAGCCCTCGTTGTGCTCACCCTCGCCCAGACGGATCACCAGATCCCCGGACCGGACTTCCCCGCCCCGAACCTTCTCCGCCGCCGCCAGGGCAGGATACTCCTCCCCCAGCCGAACCAGGACCCGCTCCAGCCTCTCATTTTCCGGCAGGACCACCCGCGTTCCGTTTCCCAGCCGCCATGTGCCCTCTCCACTCTTTTTGCAGACCCTGGGCTGAGGGAATTGCAATGTCACCATAATTTTCTCCTCCATCGTGGTTCAAAAAGGGGGCGGTCCGCCTGGGCCGTCCCCTTTATTTTAGTTTCTGCCAGTCTTACTTCATGCCCGCGGTAATAATGGCCATCTTGTAGACCTCCTCAGCGTTGCAGCCGCGGGAGAGGTCATTGATGGGGGCATTCAGCCCCTGAAGGATAGGACCATAGGCCTCGTAGCCGCCCAGCCGCTGAGCGATCTTGTAGCCGATGTTGCCCGCCTCGATGTTGGGGAATACGAAGGTGTTGGCATAGCCCGCCACCTTGCTGCCGGGGAACTTCAGCTGACCGACAGTGGGAGAAACGGCGGCGTCAAACTGCATCTCGCCATCAATGGCGAACTCAGGAGCCAGCTCCTGGGCCACCTTGGTAGCGGCGGCGGACAGAGGCACAGTAGCGCCCTTGCCGGAGCCCTTGGTGGAGAAGCTCAGCATAGCGACCTTAGGATCAATGCCGAAGAACTGAGCCGTACGGGCGGACTCCACAGCCACCTCAGCCAGCTTCTGGGCGGCAGAGACAGTGACGTTGCCCTCCTTGTCCACGCTGTCCTCATAGGAGATATTGATAGCGCAGTCACCCATGCACAGCATCTTCAGCGCATCGTCGCCAGTATCCCGCTTCATGATAAAGCAGGAGGAAACCAGATGAGCGCCGGGCTTGGTCTTAATGAGCTGGAGAGCGGGACGCACGGTATCGGCGGTGGAGTAGGTAGCGCCGCCCAGCAGGGCGTCGGCCTTGCCCATCTTCACCAGCATGGTGCCGAAGTAGTTGCCCTTGGCCAGCGCGGCGCGGCAGTCGTCCTCGCTCATCTTGCCCTTGCGCAGCTCCACCATCTTGGCGACCATCTCGTCCATACCCTCGTAGGTAGCGGGGTCCAGGATCTCCGCGCCGGACACGTCAAAGCCGTTCTTCTCCGCGGCGGCCTTTACCTCGTCCACGTTGCCCACGAGGATCACGTTCATCAGGTCCTCCTTCATCAGGCGCTCAGCAGCCTCCTGAATGCGGGCGTCAGGACCCTCGGTAAAGACAATGGTGCGGCGGTTCTCCTTCAAATTCTTCAAAAGCGCGGTAAACATAGCTTGCTTCCTCCGTATGTATTTGTATTGACTGCGGGCAGTCCCGCACAGATATATCTATTATACACCAACTATTGCCGGGGCTCAATGATAATTTCGTGAATTTCTTAAAATTATGTGAGAGGGTGGCAGATTTTCCGGCGGCGTGGTATACTGCGTATATGCAGCAGCACACCCAACCGGCTATTTTCATCGAAAGAGGGGCTACCCATGATAAAATACATGCGCTTCACTTTGCTGGTTTTTTCCTGCCTGATCCTCCTCACTGCCTGCTCCGAAAAAGACTGGTATCTCACCGGCGAGCCATCAGACATACAGCTGGATGATGAAGGGTACCTCGTATCCCTGGTGGTCACCGACGCGGATGGAAAGCAGATGGGCTTCCTGATGACGGAGCGCACCTCCATCTTCTCCCATGTGGACGGTATGGAGGCCCTGGATTTTTTCCGTAATCCCACGCCAGGCGCGTGTATATCCGTATCCTATGATTCCGGCAAAACATCCCTGACCACCTCCGACGGGAAAAAGGTTTCCGCCTACCCCGCCCGGTTTATCACCCTGGACAACATCCTGATCCCCGACGCCGCCATGCTTCAGGACGGCACCTCCCTGAGCCTGCGCCAGTGGAGCGGGACGGTCACCTACTGCCTGCCGGAGGGGACGGCGCTGCTGAATGTACACGATGCCGTGGATGGTGCCATTGATAGCCAAGCAATCAACGCCGATCTCAGCGCGGTGGCGCAGGAGAAAATCTCCGCCTACTACGAGGAGCGTGGCCTGCTCTACAGCGTAGAGGACGAACTGGAGCGCGCCTACGCCAACATCCCCACCCATGTAAACGGCCAGCCTGTCCCCGGTCTGGGGCAGGATATTTATCCCGGCGTCACCGCGGAGCGGGTGATTTATATCCTGACTACCCTCACCCTGCCGGTCTACGGCGATCCCGCCGCCAACGTCACCGAGGTTCGTCTCTGCGATGCCTTCGACCGGGAAACCGGGGAGCATATCGAGGGCTGGGACCTCTTTACCTGTTCCCCCGAGGAAGCAGTACAGGCCCTTCTTGACCTCGCCCAGATCACGGACCCCACACTGCGCACGGAGATGGCGGCCGCCTTCCAGCCAGAGTATATGCTGTTTTATCCCAGCGGTCTGGAAGTCTTCCTCCCCAAGGGCTCGCTGCCCAGCGCGGGCACGGCCTGGGGCTTCGGACTGGACTACGACGACGGCCTCCGGGCGATTTTTCACGACTGGGCATTACCGGAATAATTATTTTGCCAAGAAAACTTGTCAAAACCTATTGACAAGTTTTCTTGGCAGTGCTATGATAGGTTCCGACAAGTAAACTTGGCAAAAGGAGGAACCATCATGAACAAAGATGACATTCTGGCAAAAAGCCGCGCGGAGAACCAGGGCAGCGATGAGTTTGAAAAGCAGGTTCTGGAGAAAGCGGGGAAGCTCTCCTCTCAGGTAGGGTTGATGGTGTGCTGTTTCATCGCGTTATTCAGCGTGATCAGAACAGGCCGGGTGAATAACGGATGCTGGGTGATTTATTTCAGCATCAGCGCAACCCTGTTTTGGACGAAATACATCCATCTCCGCAAGCGCCATGAACTGATGATGGCGGTCATTTCCACCCTGGTGGGTCTGCTGTTCCTGGGGCTTTTCGTGCTGGAAATGTGGCGGTGGCCCCATGGATGACAAGCTGATCCTGAAAAACCACCTGAAAGAGGCCCGGACGGAGAGAAAGCTCTCCCAGGCGGATCTAGCGGAGCTGGTAGGCGTCAGCCGCAACACCATCAGCTCCATTGAGACGGGCCAGTTCAATCCCACCGCCAAGCTGGCGCTGGTGCTGTGCATCGCGCTGGACAAAAAATTTGAGGAATTGTTCTATTTCTGATCTTTTTTCTCCGGAAGGGCCTTGGCAGCTTCCGGAGATTTTTTCTTTTTCCTGATCCGCAGACGGATGGGCCAGAAAATGCCATTGACAAGAATCAGCAGCCCCGCGAGGGCCGGGAGCTCCAGCTCCCACATGTGGGAGCTGCCAAAAAACCGGCCAACGGAGGCGAAGAATCCGTCCTGATACAGCTCCGTGAACCGGATCACCCGGGTCTCATAGATACCCTGGGCGATATCCTTCTCGTCGATCTCAATGATCCGCACGCCCCGCTGTGCCTCGTCGTTATAGCTGGTATAAGTAGCGCCTGGGCAGGCAACCAAGTCGATGCCATCCAGCTGGACAGAGAAGGAGTTGACATGGTCGTGGCCGAAGAAAGCAGCCTTCACATCGCCCGCCTCCCGCCAGGCGGCAAACTGACCATTGGAATACTCCGGCGGGCAGGGGGCCTCCTCCAGGCCCTCCATTCCGGCGGGAGCGGTGTACCAGCCGCCCTTGCCGACGCCCTTCCCGGCAAAAGCCCCCTCCTCATTCTTGTCCCGCACTTTAGTGAAGGTGTTATAGACCTCCGGGACGATGATATGCTGGAAGGAAAGCGCGGGAACAGGCTCACCGCCGTTAGTCCGGGCCAGTGTCTCCCCTACAGTACGGCACCAGGCAATCTGCTCCTTGCTGACGCACCCGTATCCTCCGCCCGCGTCATATTCCAAGGAGTCCACAAAATAAAGGTTCAGCGCCGGACGTGATCCGTCGGCAGTGTAGTACAGCAGATTATAAGTGCCGCACCCCGGCAGGGAAGCGCCCTCGTCCACCGCCAGACAGCCGGAAAAGGAGGAATAATAGGCCATCTGGGTCTCCTTGTCCACTCCGGCGTCCTGAGCGTCGTGGTTGCCGAAAACCACAGCGAAAGGAATTTCCCGCTCCACCACCGGAGCAAGGATCTGATCAATAATGTGCTTGACGTGCTCCTCATTGTTTCCCAGGTGGACCCAAGGGTGTTTTCCCTCCACCTGGTCTCCCAGGAAGACCACCAGATCCGGCTCCTCCGCGTCCAGCACCGCGCACAGGTTGTCCAGCAGATTCCGGGGGACGTTCTGGGTGGTCTGGAGATCCGCAAATACGGCGATTTTCAGCTTCCCATCCGCCGGGAAGCGTAGCTGCCCGTTCTCCTGGGCGGAGGCAGCAGGCGTGACCAAAAGCAACGCCAGCGCCAAACAGACAGCAGACCTCAGCAGCCTGGATAGATGTTTCATAAAATATCCCCCATTATATGGTAGTACAGATGAATTGACAGTATTCTACCATATTTGCGGGGAAGTTTCCAGCACCTTTAGCGGAAATCTATAGATTCTTCTGCCCTTCAGCCCGGGACCTGAGATTGTTCATGACCCCATCGAGGGGTCATGAACAATTGATCTTGCACGGCCACTCGATGTGGCCGTGCGAGATCTCTGCGGCCCCGGACCCCGCGCCTACTTTTGCCGCGCGGCAAAAGTAGGCAAAAACGCGCTTAAACCTACGGTTTAAGAATCCCTTGGGCATCGCCCAGAGGGCGACACCTTATTACGGGGGAAATTGTTTTGCGCTGATTCTGTAGTCCGTCCGGGCTACCGGAGTGCGGATGTGGTTTCGGCTACGGTGGGTCTATTTTAGGATGTTGAATCAGTCCCTACCGTATCACGCGAGGGGAGCTCCCGGGGTG
>JAAVHD010000079.1 GCA_014799915.1 Oscillibacter sp. | reverse complement strand
TCGGGAGAGCGGGAGTATTCCGGAAACACCACCAGCGAATCCGTTCTGGCTGCCAGCTCTCTGACAAGCTTCTCGTGAGTATGGAAGCTGCCAAATACCCAGCCCCCGCCGTGGATGTAAAAGATCACATGCCGGGGAGCAAGGTCCTGCGGCATGACAAAATAAACCGGGATCGTACCCCATCTTCCGGTGTCAACTTCGCTGGTTGAAATGTCTGCCGGATACAAGTAGACTGGGGAATCCTGGGCTTTTTCCAGAACTTCCCGTCCCTGGCTGGGTGGCAGCTGAAAGATCAGCGGTGGGATGGAGCTTTGATTACAGACAGCCTCTGCCTCCGCTTCCAAAGGAACACATCGTTTCATGACAGCGGTCTCCTTACTAAAATGATTCTCTTATTCAAGGTATGCAGGATCAGGAGTGCGGTTGACAGAGGCAAATTTCCTATGCAAAGGCGGGGACATAGAGATACCTGTCATAGTGAGCAGGAGAGCAAGCAGTTTTGGGTACTGCTGTCAGGCTGAACAAAAGACCTGACTGGTGTGAAAACCGAAATTTTGGTAAATATGAATGTCTGGCTGGTTTGTACAATGATAATCCGAACCTGTCCTCAAAGTGGGGGACAGGTTCGGATTTATCATTTCTATTGAGAATATGGTGTGTCTGATCCGCATACCTGACCGGAAAATGTTTCTGATTGCGGATTATGGCATGATCACCCACACATCATGCCTTTGTACACCATAGGCTGCCGCCTCTTGGTGTCCGGCGGCGCAGATATCCACGGCCAGGCCCTTAACGCCGACATCCGCAGCCGTATACTCCTGGTCATTTAGTATGACCGTGGAGCCCAACGGGATCACGGTCGGGTCTACAGCCACGACCCCCGGCTCTGCCGGGAGACCCGTGGCCGTCAATCCATCCGCCCAAGAGCCGCAGCACACCTCGCAAGGACAATAGCTGGTAATGACGCACTCGCCTATGTATGTGTAATCGTCGTCGACTGCATGGTCCGCCTGCTGCTCCGCCTCAACCGGCTCCTGCTCTGTCGGGAGGGCTGTCAGGCTCATTTTTTGCAGTGCCAAATCCCGGGTGTACTCCGCCTGCTGAAGCTGGACCGCCTGCTTCGCCAGTCTGTCTCGGGCATCCATCAGGGCCGCAATGCTTGCGGCGTTGAGCAATGAAGCCAGCACCAGCAGTCCGATAGCTCCCAGCTGCCAGGCGGTTAATTCTTTCGTCCGGTGTACCAGGGCACGCCGTAATGTTAATTCACTCATAGCACAGTCTCCTTTGTAAATGGATCATTTGTTCTTATAAAATGTTGTAGCTAAATTATAGTACGAATGTTCCTTAAAAGCAATATGGTATTTTGAACAAACGTTTGCTTAAAATTTCAGTACACTTCACCTATTATTGTCCAGAGCCGCGTTACCGCACTGTCCAACGTGAACATCCTCCAGTCAAACAGAGAGTATTTTAGCTAAGGCACCCAAAAGCACCCCAGGACGTGTCAAAAGCTGGTGGGGGTTGGCATGGCTCAAAACTTCACGGGCGTAAAGCCCACGATATAGCCATAGGGGACGAAGTCAATGTCATACTCGGCGTTAAGCTTGATGTCTGCATAGGGAATAATCCCCGGGGCAAGAGACAGGGCAGGGCGACGATGCCCTTCACACCCTTAGCCGGACCGTTGTAGTGGGCCTGATAAAAATCCTACTCGTTGCCGGTACGTTTGCTCTTGCCCTTCAGATGGGGCTTGCCAATTCCTTTAATTTTCATTTTTTGTCTCCTTACAATTTTTTGATACGGATAGCCCCGTTCAAATAGAATTGTAAATCAACACGAACAAAAGTTTCTCGGATTGAGGGTTGCAAAAACGGGAGGTCATCGGCTATAATAGAAACAGGGAGGGATGCGTATGGCCAAAATGAAATATGCGTTGAAGGATAGCGTCTTCACGTTCATCTTTAAGCAGCCGGAGTATGCAAGGGAACTCTATCTGGCGCTCCATCCTGAAGATTTCGATGTGACGGAGGCAGTAACGATTCCCAGGCCAGAGTTGTATGTGGTGTATACAGGTGACTGGGAGAATGTGCCAGAAGTTCTGCTGCTCTCGGATTTGCATGGTGGAGCAGCAATTGTGAGATATTGCCTTGGGGGATGCTGTAAGCAGACATGTTTGCGGCATCCTGCTGTATAGCGCAGATTTGGATAGCCCAGATGATCTGGCGAGAAATGGATCGCTGTGAAGGGATACCGATCTAAACTATATCGCAAAAGCGCCGATGATAGAGGAAATGCAGGAAGGAACAAATTTATTGAAGAGTTTACAGTTCAGCGGTATGCGCAGACAGCGTGCCTAGATCAAGTATGATAGGTCAGGTTCCATCTCTCTGGATGAGCTGGTGATAGGGGGAACTGCATAGTCTGAGTCTTACTGCCCCTTGAAAACACTACGCTTTCAAGATCCATAATTTTACTGGTTTACCAACACGGCTTTGGGAGCCTGTGGTGATATTTCCTATTTGAATTTTTAATACATATCAATAGAACAAGGAGGCACCCTCATGAGACAAATTATCGATTTTCCCTGCATCCCCTTCGCTCAGCTGCCCACACCCCTGTATAAGCTGGAAAACCTGAGCCGGGAGATTGGGAAGAATATTTACATCAAGCGGGACGACATGACCGGTGTGGCTCTGGGTGGCAACAAGGTCCGCAAGTTGGAGTTTCTTCTGGCAGATGCCAGAGATAAGGGAGCGGATGTTGTTCTCACAGCCGGCGGTCCCCAGTCTAACCACGCTATGCTCACCGCCGCCTGTGCCGGGCAGTTGGGTATGAAGAGTATTCTGGTGCTGAAAAAGCGGGGAGAGCTCACCGGAGGCAACCTGATCCTGGATGGGATCTTTGGCGCGGAGGTCCGCTTGGTGGATACTGACAGCTATGATGACGTCTATGCGGAGATGGACCGGATCATGGAGCAGCTCCGGGCGCAGGGTCATACCCCTTACTCCATTCCTGTGGGTGGTTCTGTCCCTCTGGGCAGTCTTGGATACATCAACTGTGCGAAGGAAATTGCCCATCAGGCCCAAGAGCTGGGCGTCACCTTCGACGCTATCGTCAGTGCCGCCGGTTCCGGCGGTACCTATGCGGGTCTGACTTTGGGGGCAAAGCTTTTCCTGCCCGGAACCCGCTCCATTGGTATCGGCGTTTGTGATGATCCCTTTGCTGAGATTGCTATGGAACTGACTGCCGGAGCGGCAGAGCTGCTGGAGACGGACGTCCGCGTCAACCGGGAGGATATCCACATCCACTACTGTATTGGTCCTGGCTATGCCATCCCCAGCCCCGAGGGCTGCGCTGCAGTCCGCCGTCTGGCCCGGACGGAGGGCATCCTGACGGACCCGGTGTATACCGGCAAGGCCTTGGCGGGCTTTTTCCAGCTGTTGGAGCAGGGGGCCTTTGACCAGGACGAGGATATTCTCTTTGTCCACACCGGCGGCGCAGGTGCGCTGTTCGCTGTGGAAATGGTATAAATATCTGTGTTTTCTAACTAAAAAGCGGCCCAGACTAGTCGATGGACTTCACCTATTGACTGGTCTGGGTCGTTTTAGGTAAATGCGATTATCTTGATATTAAAATAAGGTGCCCAGCGGTACCCGTCCGTCCCAAAGTAGCCGTGGCAAGCTGCATTGCAACGCCCTCGTCCGCCTACAATGGTACACCTGCCTAGCCACAGCCTCTTTTTAGAGATCACGCAATGGGGGGAGTTCGGAGAGATCCTCGGAGGGGTGAGATTCCCGGAGCACGGCGCCAGCCGCAGTTCAGTTTTGCCGCCTAAGCCTGGGGGAGTAGTTTCTATTCCTATTGTGGGTAAGGTTGTGGGTCAAAGTGACCAATCCCATTGTGCAACTGCAAACAAAGAAGATCACCCCAAAGGAACAAGGCTCAGCCAACAAAATGTCATCCAGAACTACTTAAATTTATTCTTCCGTAAATCGCTTGTGTCCAGCAATTTGACAATCTGCTCCAGACCGACCCGATCTTCTTCTGTAAAATGGCCGGGCAAAACGCTGTCCATGTCCAGTACGCCCCAGAAAGTACCATCCGCTCGCCGGAGAGGAATGACGATCTCCGAGTGGGTATTGCAGTCGCAAGCAATATGCCCTGAAAAACAGGAGACTTCCTCGACCACCTGGGCTTTGTCCTCTTTCCAGGCGGTTCCGCATACGCCCTTGCCGTAGCCGATCCGACTGACGGCGGGTTTACCCTGAAATGGTCCTACTACCAATTCATCTCCATCCACTAAGTAGAATCCAATCCAATTGGCATTCGGAAATGCCTGCGCAATTACGGCGGAAGCGTTGGCCAGAACAGCGGACTGGTCTGTTTCATCGCCAATATACAGCGCTGTCTGTTCTTTCAGCACTTCATAGAACAAGGCTTTTTCAGATGGATATTCTATTTCAATGTAACTCATAAAGATCCTCCTAAAATATTTATTATCCTACAGCACAAAGTATATAGTTTCGTTTCAAGGGAAGCATACTTTTGCAATAACGGACCTAACCACCGCGCCACAGAAATCAATATTGGTATCTCAAAATTTGCGTAGCTGTAAACAAAGAGGTCTACAAAGATTTTTCAGATAATTTGTAGTAGTTTATAGTCGTTTCTGCTCCAATTCATTTGCTTTCCGGCACTCTTCAAAACTGGTGTCTCCATATACTCCACGTCTGTCTGTGGCTATTTATGTGGTCAAGGTTCCTTTTGCAGATTTTCCTGCAGTGAATTGCACCTGTGTCTACAAAGAGAATTCCTCTCATCAAATAGGATAAGGTATCGATATTATTAAACAAAAAAGAGCCGTATTAGTATTCGGGAACCGAACGCGCAGCCAGTCCCGGCAACAAGGCCGTTCAAAGGATTTGGGATGCTGTCCCGACAGGCAAAAACAGGCTTCCGGCGCGACCGCTGGAAGCCTGTTTCAAGTCTGGTGTGGGAACAAAGACTCCGCTTGCCGCTGCAGCGGCAAAGGCAGCGAATGTACACGAGGTTCCCATCGTCCAGCCGAGATGTCCCATCCTATTTCGTGATCGCGTGGATTAGGAAGACATGATTATTCCCCAACCTTTACAACCTCCGCATTTTTCAGCACGATCCCATACAGGCTGCTGGCAACAAGGTAGTTCCCCCGACACACAACATGGTCGCCGACAGATACCGTTTCATAGATGTCATCCGAGTTGAATACGCAGAGAACATAGCATTTCCCGCTCTCTGCATCGGACAGCTCGATGGACGGCTTGCTGTGTACATCCGGCCCGACCTTTGCTGCGATACCGGATACTTCAAAGCGGTGTCCGGAATATGTGCCCTCGGAGACCGCAAGATTGCTGTCAAAGGCCTCATACAATTCTTTTGCGTCCACAGGAGTGGTCTGCGGAAGTACCGGTAAATAGTCAAATTCGATCGTCCGCATATCCCCACCTGTGGGCTGCTTGGGGTAATCCTGCAGCTGGTGTTCCATGATGGGTTCCTCCTCATTTTGAATTTGTGTCTGATCGTCAATGTTGATTAAAATATAGTCTTTGCTGCCCAACCCGATCTCCTGGCCATAGTCCAGAGTGTGCTGCCCGTTCAGAGACTCGATGCGCTGAACCAGCGCCTGCCCGTCTGGGGCGGCGTAGACCAGATCCACACACGCCTGATCCAATGCCACCGGGTCCAGCGATGCCAGAATGCCGATATCTGCCATCGTTGGTTCCCGCGGATTCGCCATGCAGTCGCAGTCCACAGACAGACGGTTCATGACGTTGATGTAGAGGATATTGTCCCCGCAGTAATCCGCCACTGCCTTGGCCGCTTCCGCCATGGATTCCAAAAAATCGTCCTGGGTGGCTCCGCCGAAGGACAGCCACGCCGTATCCGCCGCGCCCGCTGTGTGGATACGGTTTTTCCCCGCCGAGGAGGCGTAGCCGATGGACATATTTTTGATGGCCCCGCCGAAGCCTCCGTTCAGGTGCCCTTTGAAGTGGGACAGCACCACCTGGAAGTCATAGTCCGCAAAGTGCGCGCCCACGCGGTCTGATTGGAGATGCCTGCCGCCCGTGACAGGAATCTCCATATCGTCTGTTTCGTCCATGATAACCACCGGCGCAATGGCCGTGAAGCCGTGATCCTCCGCGATTTGATAGTGTATGGCGGTACTGGA
>JAAVHD010000078.1 GCA_014799915.1 Oscillibacter sp. | reverse complement strand
TTGCCATCAGTCCCAGTTTTTCTACGATTTCATCCTTCTTGTCAACCACAAACTTGGAGATGCCGCCGACGATCTCGCCCTTCTCATCCAGCCGGAACCAGTAGGCCTTCTCACCGGCCTGCACCTCCACGTCGGCGCACAGCTTGTCGATCTGTTTCCGGGTAGCGGAGAAGTCCGAAACCACAATAGCTTTGACCGTATTCCCCTCAAAGGGCCCAAACCCGCACCCGCTGAGCAGCTCGGTAGCATCCTGCACCGTCAGATCGATCCGCAGATCCGGCTTATCGGACCCATAGACCTCCATGGCTTCGTTGAACCCAATCCGCTTAAAGGGCGCTTCCGAAGCCACATTGTACGTGCCATACTTTGCGAAGATAGGAGGCAGCACATCCTCCAGCACCGCAAACACATCCTCCTGTGTCGCGAAGCTCATCTCCATATCCAGCTGATAGAACTCACCCGGCGACCGGTCACCCCGCGCGTCCTCATCCCGGAAACAAGGCGCGATCTGGAAGTACCGGTCAAACCCGGAAGCCATCAGCAGTTGCTTAAACTGCTGAGGAGCCTGAGGCAGAGCATAGAACTTCCCCGGATGCTTTCTTGCAGGCACCAGATAATCCCGCGCCCCCTCGGGGGAGGAGGCCGTCAGAATCGGCGTCGTGATTTCCAGGAACCCATGCTCCGTCATAGCCGCCCTTAACGCGGCCACAACATTGCACCGCAGGATAATATTCTTCTTGACCTCCGGATTTCTCAAATCGAGGTAACGGTATTTCAGCCGCAGCGTCTCATCCGCGTCCCGGCTCCGGTTGACCTGGAAGGGCAGCTCGTTGTACTGGCATTTTCCCAGTACCTCGATCTGCTCTGGCACAACCTCGATCTCGCCGGTAGGCAGATTCTTATTCTTACTGCTTCTCTCCCTGACCACGCCGTCCACAGAGATGACAGTCTCCTTATTGAGCCCGTGGACGACGTTCATCATCTCCTCATTTTCAATAACGACCTGCGTCGTCCCATAGAAGTCCCGCAGAATGACAAAAGCAAAATTCTGCCCGACCTCCCGGACATTCTCCATCCAACCGGAGAGCTTGACCTTCTGCCCCACATGCTCCAGCCGGAGCTCATTGCAGGTATGCGTCCTGTTTTGCGTCATAACAAATCTATCCTTTCTGTATAATAAAATTCAAAAATTACTCAGTAGTCTTTACAAAAAGCTGATCCACAGTACCATATATCGTCTCATAGTCGCCCAGTTTGACAAATCCATATTTTTCATAGAGCCCGATCTCACTGCTCATGATATAGATTTTTTCATAGCCAATCCCACGAGCATATGATATTGCATTCTGGATCATCATTTCCGATAATCTATTCCCGCGGTACGCTTCATCAACAAAAACAAATCCAATAAACGGTGTGAACATATATTTGTCCGGTAGCTCGTCTTTTTCCGCAACCGTACAGAACCCTGCAACCTTCCCATCCACACAGGCGGCGCAGACCCGTTCCCACTCCTGGAATTCATTTTTCCTCATTTTTTCCGCCAGGAAAGGTCCGGCTTTCCATGAGCAGTTTTCAGCTAAGGAAATGGTTTCTTCCCAATATTGATGTCCTTGCGTCATCAAATGAACTTCTGTCATACGGTCTCACTTTCAGCTCTTTGTATTTTTGTATAAGTGAAAAATAAAATTACAATTTGTACTAATCCTACCATCCAAACTCCTGAGCATAAGCCAGCAGTTTTTCAGAAATGTCTTTATCTGTCGCCTGTACCATCACTGTTTTGTCAAACTCCAGTCTGGCGGTTGCCCCATAATAGCTTCCGCAAAAAGAGGAACCGTCCTCCATATCAGCCATAATAGTGATAAAAAGGATGTCGTTTTTTCCCGAAATACTGTATGAGGAAGGAAATGGGAGCAGACTTCTGAGCGATACCCGGTACTTGCAGCTTTTCAGGATATCTTCGATCCCACTGTTTACGTAGTCCCGTCCTTCATTACTGTCTACTATCCAGGCATGAGTATAAGCCTTGCCATTTCGATTTCCGGCAATTCCCGCACTTATGCTGACGGAGGTGATATGCCCATCTCCGGCCAGCTCCTCAAAGCTCCTGGGCCTGGTATACCATAAGCAGAAAACCAGTATCACAGCCAGAATAGCGAGAATGATCTTCGTTTTCCTTTTCATAATAAGACTTTCCTTCTTTGAATCAGAATGGGGAAGTCATTATCCCAAGATCACGCGCCCCTCATTTCTTTTTGCCAGCCCTTCCCGGACCCGCTCCAAAGTCTCCTCAAATCCCAGCTTCGTCTGCTCTCCGGATTTCATATCCTTGCAGGCCACCACGCCGTCCCTGACCTCGTCCTCACCCAGAAACACTACATAAGGAACCCCAATCTTGTCGGCGTAATTCATCTTTGCCTTAAACTTCCTCTGTTCCCCATAGAGCTGCACTCTGACTCCCGCGTTCCGGAACCTGGTAGCCAGCTCCACAGCAGGGGAGAGGTCTTCCACCATCGGCAGCAGCAGCACATCCGCCGGAGCGGTATTCATATCCTCATTGAGCATCCCCTGTTCATTCAGAACATAGAACAACCGGCTCACACCAATGGAAATACCAACCCCAGGCAGTAATTTATCCGTATAATATTCCGCCAGGTTATCATACCGTCCACCAGAGCAGATAGATCCAATCTCCGGATGCTCAATCATAGCCGTCTCATATACCGTCCCGGTGTAATAATCCAACCCTCTGGCAATGGTCAGGTCCACCGCGAAATTCTCCTGCGGCACCCCAAACCCGGCCAGATATTTCACTACCGTCTTCAGCTCATCCAGCCCCAGGTCAAACAACTCATTCTTTCCCCGGTAACCCTCCAGAGCCTCTAATACTTCCTCATTCGACCCTTTGATCCCGATAAACGCAAGGATTTCCCCTGCCTTGTCATCACTGACGCCCAGTTCAATCAGCAGATCCCTAACCTTCTCCGGCCCGATCTTCTCCAGCTTGTCAACAGTCCGCATAATATCCCCGGACTGCTCGCTGAGTCCCAGCATCCCATAGAATCCATTCAAGATTTTCCGATTGTTGACCCGAATCTGGAATTTCTTCAGCCCCAGCCGGTTAAACACCTGATAAATGATAGCCGGCATCTCAGCGTCATTGGAAATATCCAGCTTCCCGTCGCCGATCATATCAATATCGGCCTGATACAGCTCCCGGAACCGCCCTCTCTGAGGCCGTTCTCCCCGATAAACCTTCCCAATCTGATACCGCCTGAACGGAAACGCCAGCTCAGCATAGTGCAGCGCCACATATTTTGCCAGCGGCACCGTCAGATCAAACCGCAAACTAAGGTCACTGTCGCCCTTCGTAAAGCGATAAATCTGTTTCTCCGTCTCTCCGCCGCCTTTTGCCAGCAGTACTTCGCTTGCCTCGATCGCAGGCGTATCCAGCGGTGTAAACCCATAGAGGGAATACGTCTCCCGCAGCGTCTGCATAATCTTTTCCATCAAGACCTGCTGCTTTGGCAGCAATTCCACAAACCCGGATAAGGTTCTCGGCTGAATTTTCATAGATAAAAATCTCCTTTGTAAATCGATCCGCCAGAGGCAGATCATTTTATTGTCTTAAATATTCTTTTCTCATTGTCTGGAAACCGTAAATCCATGTTTCACGCATAATTCCTGTAGGAGCGCACATCGTGCGCCCGCATCTCAAGGACTGCTGTGCATGTCGATAGAACGGGCGCACAATGTGCGCCCCTACAGGGATTTCCGTTAGACGACAAATCATCAACCCCGCACCCCGGGGAGCTCCCCTCGTGTAATACGGTAGGGACTGATTTGACATCCTGAAATAGACGCTGTGCAGTCGAAACCACGCCAGCAGTTCGGTAGTCCGGACGGACTAAAGGATGAGCGAAAAAAACAATTTCCCCCGTAATTCAGGAAGGTTCTTAGGAAACGTAGTTTCCTAAGCGAGCTTTTGCTTCTTTTCGCTCGCGCGAAAAGAAGGCCCCGCCCGGCAGGGCGAATCTAAAATAAGAAACAAGCAGGGCCGCCGCGCGCGGCGGCAACCACCCGCCCTGTGCCAACGCAGAAAGACGGGGTTGCAGGGGCTGCGCCCCTGCGGATAAAAAACAATGCTCCCGTCCCCTGTCCAAGCGGGACGAGAGCATGACGACCCTGTCATACTTCGTGGTGCCACCCACATTCGGCCGCGCCGCCAGCGGGGCGCAGCCCTCCTATCCCATTTCTGCTGCGGCGGGACAGACCGCGGACGTCTCCGTCCCCGCTCCGGCGCTGTCGTTCCCCCGACCAAGACCCGCAGGCCGCTTCCAGCCGGGAAGAAAATTCCCCGACGGCCCTCTCTGTCCGGCAGGAAGGGGTACTCTGTCGCCCTCCACGCGGTGTGCCAATAACTGGTATGATAAACCGGTGACCTGAAAAAGTCAATAGAAAATTACTGCCGGTTATATTTTTGCTTGGGATTCACGATATTCCGCCAATCCAGATCGCCCCGGTCCATGCCCAGCACCAGCATTTCAGCCGTTGCCACGTTGGACGCGAAGGGGATATTGTTCTGATCGCACAGCCGGGAGATATACAGCAGTTCCTTATCCATGGACGAATCATTGGGGTCTACAAAGAACAGCACCAGATCCATCTCGTTGTAGGCGATCCGTGCTCCGATCTGCTGACTGCCGCCGTGCTGGCAGGTCAGGAACCGGTGTACATGCAGCCCCGTGGCTTCCGCAACCATCTGTCCTGTGGTGCTGGTGGCGCATAGATTGTGCCGGGATAAGATCCCCGCATATGCCGTGCAGAATTGGACCATCAGATCCTTTTTGTTGTCGTGGGACATTAGAGCAATATACATGTGGTACCCTTCCTTTCTCCGTTGCCTTTATGTCTATCTACAGCCTTAAAGGTACAGGCAGTATTAGCAGTTAGATAAAAATACAACTTGTATAAAAATTTTATGTGTGTCAGCGAATGCGCATCAGCGCCGCGTGCCGCCCATCCAGGCGTTTCGCAATATTCCGGTAAGCCTTTGCGGCGCAGTTGTTGTTGGTACTCAGCAGCGGCACGCCCCGCCCGGCATACAGCGGCATGGTCTCGTCCTCCGGGATCACGCCCAGCAGAGGCAGTCCCGCGCTGTCAATGGCATCGTCAATGGTCTGATGCAGGGACTTGAGCAGCTTGCGTTTGCACCGGTTTACCACCAGATGTACCTGTCCCCGTTCCAGCCAGCCCAGTTCCATCACGGTCCGCTGTGCGTCCCGCAGACTGCTGGCCTCCGTTGTCGTCACTACCACCGCCCGGTCCGCTCTGGCCAGGGCCAACTGGAAACCGCTTCCCAGTCCCGCCGGCGCGTCCACCAGACAGTAGTCGAATTTTTCCTTGATCTCCGGAAATAGGCTCCGGAAAGCCTCCCGGTCGATGTCCGTCGCGCCTAACCCGGCGGGAGCGGTCAGCAAAAAGAGGTTCTTCTGCCCCGGATGCCGCACCGCGGCCTCCTCCAAAGAACACCGCCCGTTCATCACATCGGTGAAATCCATCACCGCCCGATCCGTCATGGCCAGCGCGATGTCCAGGTTCCTTAGCCCCACATCGCAATCCAGACACAGAGTAGGATGCCCCATCTGTGCCAAGGCCATGCCCACATTTGCTGTAAACGACGTTTTACCCGTGCCGCCCTTACCGGACACCACGGTGATCACCTGGCCCATGGGAGACACCTCCTATCTACGCCGCCGCTGCGCGGCGGCACCTGCTGCCAATCTTCCTTTAGCTCCGGGCTTCCGCGCCCGGACGACGGCCTACTTTTGCCGCGCGGCAAAAGTAGGCAAAAACGCGCTTAAACCTACGGTTTAAGAATCCCTCATTTATTACGGGGGAGATTGTTTTTGCGCTTTTCCTCCAGTCCGTCCGGTCTGCCGGACTTCTGGTGTGGTTTCGCCTGCTTAGCGTCTATTTTAGGAAGTTGATTCAGTCCCTACCGTATCACGCGAGGGGAGCTCCCGGGGATGGAGGCCCTACAGTGGCTGCTTCTTAATCAGTGCGAATCTCCTGGGATACTTCTTCGGGGAGGGGGAGACCTTCTCGATGCAAATTAACCGGTGTACCACCTCGGTGGTAGGAACAGTGTAATCCTTCACCCACCGGATTTTCCCGCCCAGCAATTCGATCGCCTTTTTCGCGCCGTTGATTTCTTCCTCGGAATTTGCGGATTTCATCGCCAGCATCTGCCCGCCAACCTTAACCAGCGGTAGACACAACTCGCACAGCACTGGCAGTGCCGCCACGGCTCTGCTGATGGCCCAATCAAAACTTTCCCGCTTCTCCGCCGCAAATTCCTCTGCCCGGGCGTGGACGCATTCAACGTTTGCCAATCCAAGTTTTCCACAGGCTTCCTTCAAAAAGTCAACCCGCTTCCCCAGACTGTCCAACAGCGTCACGTGCAGCTCCGGCCTGCCGATCGCCAGCGGCGCACCGGGAAACCCGGCTCCACACCCCACGTCCACCAGCCTGCCGCTCTCCAGTCCCGCCAGTTGAATCACTGCCAGACTGTCCAACAGATGCAGCGCCGCCACATCCTTAGGCTCCGTGATAGCGGTCAGGTTCATGACCTGATTCCGCTCCAGCACCATTTCCGCGAACTCCGCCACTCTGGGGATAATATCCGTCCCCAGCCCCAGCTCTGGCAGTCCGCGCTCCAGCGTCTCCCTCATTTCTGCTGTGCTTTCAGCAGATCCCGGATCTCCGTCAGCAGCTTCTCCTCATTGGAGGGCTCCGGCGGCGGGGGAGGAGGGGCCGCTTCCTTTTTCCGGGAGAGCCGGTTGATAGCCTTCACCATGCAGAACACAATAAAGGCCATAATGACGAAGTTGAGTACCGCCTGGATAAAGTTGCCGTAGGTGATCACAGCGTTCCCGACGGTCACAGACAAATCGGCAAAGCTGGCCTCGCTGACGAAGATCCCAATCAGGGGCATAATGATGTCGTCAATGAGCGAAGTGGTAATGGCGCTGAACGCGCCGCCGATGATCACGCCCACGGCCAGATCCATCACATTGCCCCGCATAGCGAAGTCTTTGAATTCCTGCAAGAACTTTTTCATCCTTTGCGGCTCCTTTTGTCATTGGTTGTTCTCTGTGGTTCTCCCCATATTGGGATATATGGGGAGAACCAGCAGAAGTAAGATTACTTCGCCTCGGGCTCCTCAGCCTCCGGAGCTTCCTCCGCCTCCACAGCTTCCGCAGCTTCCTCAGTGACGGCCGTCACTTCTTCTGCGGATGTTTCCACTGCCTCGGCAGCTTCCACCACGACTTCTTCCGCCGCCTCGACGGCCTCAGATTCGCCTCCGGTGTACTCCACACACAGCTCATCGCTGAACAGGTGGGGCTCCTCAGCCTTTTTCGCGCCGCCCATCAGCTTGGAGGTCAGCGTGCCTTCGCCCAGGTTGATACCGAGGTCAATATCGATGTTCGTCTTGTCATTCCCGCTGCCGGGTCCGACAGTGCCCTTCCACAGGAGGGCCTGATAGCTTTTTTCACCGGTTTCCTCATTCTTGTCCACCTTGTAGGGGGTCAGACCAACTGCCAGCGCACCGAGACCCAGGATTTTCCAAAATGCTTTCATACCATGCTCTCCTTTACATTTTTATTAGGCTAACATTCTTTTTCTTAAAAGAAAAAGAATCAAAAAGAACTTTTAGTAAGGCAACATTGGGTGCTTCTACCGTTACCTGTTTCAAATAGGCAACCCCAGTTGCTCCCTTGTTTAGCGCTTAGGAATCAGCACTTCCGTCCCGCCCATATAGGGCCGCAGGGCCACAGGCACCTTCACGCTGCCGTCCGCCTGCAAGTTATTCTCCAGGAACGCGATCAGCATCCGGGGCGGGGCTACCACCGTATTATTCAGCGTATGGGGCAGATAATTCTTCCCATCCTCGCCCTTGACCCGGATCTTCAGCCGTCTCGCCTGGGCGTCGCCCATGTTGGTGCAGGAGCAGACTTCAAAATACTTCTTCTGTCTGGGGCTCCACGCCTCGATGTCGCAGCTCTTGACCTTCAGGTCCGCCAAGTCACCGGAGCAGCACTCCAGCTGCCGCACCGGAATATCCAGACTTCGGAACAGCTCCACGCTGAACCGCCACATCTTCTCATACCAATCCATGGATTCCTCGGGCTTGCAGACCACGATCATCTCCTGCTTCTCAAACTGATGAATCCGGTACACACCCCGTTCTTCAATTCCATGAGCGCCCTTTTCCTTCCGGAAGCAGGGGGAGTAGGAGGTCAGTGTCTGAGGCAGCTGCTCCTCCCGCAAAATCTGGTCAATGAACTTCCCGATCATGGAGTGCTCGCTGGTGCCGATAAGGTAGAGGTCCTCGCCCTCGATCTTGTACATCATAGCGTCCATGTCCGTCTGGCTCATGACGCCCTCCACCACGTTTCCGTGGATCATAAACGGCGGGATGCAGTAAGTAAACCCTTTCCCGATCATGAAGTCCCTGGCATACGCCAGCACCGCCTCATGCAGCCGCGCGATGTCGCCCATTAAATAGTAGAAACCGTTCCCGGCGACCCGTCCGGCGGCATCCATGTCGATCCCGTCGAACCGCTCCATGATCTCGGTGTGATAGGGGATCTCAAACTCCGGAATCACCGGCTCCCCGAACCGCTCCAGCTCCACATTGGCGCTGTCGTCCGGCCCAATGGGCACCGAAGGATCAATAATGTTGGGGATCACCAGCATGATCTTGTGGATCTCCGCCTCCAGCTCGGCTTCCTTCTGCTCCAGCTCCGCCAGACGCTCGGCGTTGGCCTTCACCTTGGCCTTCGCGGCCTCGGCCTCCTCCAGCTTGGAGGGATCTTTTTTGGCCTGCCCCATCAGCATACCGACCTGCTTGCTCAACGTGTTCCGCTGGGCTCGCAGCTCGCTGGCCTCAGTGATGGCGGCGCGGTTCTCGCTGTCCAGTTCCAGCACTTTGTCCACCAGCGGGAGCTTTGCATCCTGGAATTTCTTCTTGATGTTTTCTTTTACTGCCTCCGGGTTTTCCCGGATAAATTTGATGTCTAACACAGGATACCTCCTCCTTTTGCTGCGTTCTTCCGCAGCAAAGGTAATCTATCTTGATGAATATAAAAGGGGACTGCCTGAAGGCAGTCCCTAATAGATGGTTACCTGGCAGGCGTAGCATTCTCCTGCGTCCCTTTTGGCCCATAAGGCGTGTGGTTGCTACGAAATCCACCACCTCAGGTAACCATATCTATTCTACCTTCATTATATACGCATTATTCTTTTTTGTAAAGCGGAATGTTGTTTCTGAGTCTTTGGCTGTATCTTCGATCATTCTCAACGATTGCGGTAATAATCGAATTATCCAGCCCATTCTCATCATCTGCGGTTGCCAGGCGGATGACCAGATTTATATTTTCTCCGCCAAAAGATATTGTTTTACTGACAATAGCCGTTTTTGGGTGAGCCTTATCACGAAAAATGTAATCAGGATCTTCTGCAACCTCTTGAAAATAGGGATAGCAGCGCACGAAGAATTCTTTTCCCCGCCGTTTTATGATATGCTCTTTCTGATTTTCCGTCAGAATAACAACTGGAGAACGGATATCAGCAGCAACAACGGAGTATTTTTTAATATCTATACAGGCGATTTTTTCCATACTGCGGCTTCATTTTATCATATAGGAGGAAAGTGTTTCCCACCGCAACGTTAAGAAAATATGCCGGCGGCATATTTTTAGCGTAGGCACCGTCAGCTCTGCTGACGGAGTGGCACTCGCGCAGGAGCAAAATTTTGTTTCACGTGAAACATTTTCCTATTTCCCCAGCTTCTCCAGCGCCTCCAGCAGATCGTTCAAATCATCCACGCCGTAATACTCGATCTCAACCTTCCCCTTTTTCTTTCCATAGGAGATATGACAAGCCCGCCCCAGCCGGGCAGAGAGGGATTTTGCCGCCTCCGCCGCATAATCCACATCCGGAAGCGCTTTCTTCTCAGCCGGTTTTTCCGCTTTCCGCTCCTCGATCTGAATATGCCGGACCATCTGTTCCGTCTGCCGGACGCTGAGATGTTTCTTCTGAATCTGCTCCACCGCCTTCACTCTCTGGGAAGGGGAGAGGGGGAGGATCGCCCTGGCATGTCCCGCAGAAATCTTACCGGACTCCACCAGGTTCTGAATGGAGACATTCAAATCCAGCAGCCGCAGGGCGTTGGTCACAGCGCTGCGAGATTTCCCTACGCTGTCCGCCGCCTCCGCCTGAGTCATGCCGTAGGTCTCAATCAGCGCCTGGAATCCCTGGGCCTCCTCAATGGGGTTCAAGTCCTCCCGCTGGAGATTTTCGATCATGGCCAGCTCCATGGCTTTCTGATCGTCCGCCTCAATGATGACCGCTGGGATCTCGTCCAGTCCCGCCAACCGGGCCGCCCGCCACCGCCGCTCTCCGGCGATGATCTGATAGTACCCGCTGGCCAGCTTCCGGACGGTCAGCGGCTGGATCACGCCGTGCTGCCGGATGGAATCTGCCAGCTCCTCCAGCTTCTCCTGATCGAAAATCTTTCTCGGCTGATTCTGACAGCTCTCGATCTGGGAGATGGGCAGGGTGGAGGACGGTGTGGAAAAATCAGCGGAAAAATCCTCTCCCAGCAGGGCGCTCAGGCCCTTGCCCATACCTTTTTCTTTTGCCATGGTAACCTCCTCATTCCGCTGTCATACTTTTTCTTGAAAGAAAAAGTATCAAAAAGAACTTGTTATTCTGTATAGCCACATCGAGTGGCTATACAGAATTGATCGTGCATGACCGCTCGATGCGGTCATTGCGCGATTTGTACGATCTTCAGATTACTGTAATTCCTTGATTTCCGCACGGTGACGAAATGCAGTTCTCAATTAAAAATGGATGTCACTTCTGATTCTTGCGCAAAAATTCTTCCGCCAACGCGGCATAGGCCTCGCAGCCCCGGCTGGTCCGGTCATAGGCGCTGATAGGCTTCCCGTGGCTGGGCGCCTCGCTCAGCCGCACGTTCCGGGGGATGACGGTAGCGTAGACCTTCCCGGGGAAGTACCGCTTGACCTCCTCCGCTACCTGTAAGGCAAGATTGGTCCTGCTGTCGTACATCGTCAACAGCACACCCTCCAGCTCCAGATGTGGATTCAGCCCCCGCCGCACTGCCCGGATGGTATACATCAGATCGCTGAGCCCCTCCAGCGCGAAGTATTCGCTCTGTACCGGCACCAGGGCGCTGTCTGCGGCGCAGAGTCCGTTCAGCGTCAGCAGCTCCAGAGACGGGGGGCAGTCAACGAATATGTAATCATACTTGGGGGCCAACTTTTCCAGGGCCTTTCGCAGCAGATGCTCACGGTCCTCGATCCCGACCAGCTCCACTCCGGCCCCCGCCAATCCCTTGGAGGAGGGAAGTACGTCGCCGTACCGGGTGGACACCACCCGCTTCTCCGGCTCCACGCCGTTGAGGAGTACATCGTAGATGCCCTGGGACAGGGATTTGTCCACGCCCATGCCGGAGGTGGCGTTGGCCTGGGGATCGAAGTCGCAGAGCAGGACCCGCTGGCCCATCTCCCGCAGGGCGGCTGTCAGGCTGACGCAAGTAGTTGTCTTGCCCACGCCGCCCTTCTGATTCACGATGGTAATGATCTTGCCCATAAGGGACCTCCGGGAGAGGGGCGTGCCGCCCCATTTTTATCAGTTTAGCATATAATGGTAGTATAACACAAAAAGCAGACATTTCAACAGGAAAAAAGAAATTTTTTTATGAAAAATACGTGTTTCTGTTTAGAGACTTTTGCCTTAATTCCTTATCTTATGGCATTTGGCAATAAAGGGAGGAATGTTCCACGTGAAACATTCCTCCCTTTTCGTCTACCCGACTGCCACCCCGCCAGCACAGCTGGCGGGGCCTACGCTAAAAACGTGCCACCGGCACGTTTTCTTAACGCTGCGGCGTGAAACATTCCTCCTGCTTTATTACTTAGCCGCCTTCTGTACAATCAACAGATAGCGGTGGATCTGCCCCTCAATCACACCGTCCCGTTCCAGAATGTCCTGCGCCCGAAAAAGCGCCTGCTTGCAGCGCTCTACCGAGAACCCCGGAAACTCCCATTCAATGATCCGGGCAAACCAGACCAGCGCACCCACATCCCAGAACCGGATCGGACGGAAGGCCTCCTGGGCCTCCAGAGTTTTCAGACCGCAGTCCTCCAGTTCGTTTTGAGCAATAGACAGGTATTGCTTTGGAAAGGGGAGGGAAGGGACTTCCGGCAGGAGAAGTTCTACCAGCTCCCGGTCGTTTTCCGCGCCGACCTGTTGGGTGAGAAAGATCCCACCGGGCTTCAGAATGCGGAAAATCTCCTGCGGGATGTATTCCCCGTGGCGGTTGAGGACCAGGTCAAAGGACTCATCCGGAAAGGGGAGGGGGTCCGAGCCGTCCGCCTCGTGAAAATCGATCCCAAGGGGAACCAGAGTTTCCCGGCACAGGGCAACATTGGGCGGGTAGGACTCCGTCACGCTGGTGAGATGATACGGATGCCCCAGGGAGAGCAGGAACTCTCCGCCGCCGGTGTCAATGTCCAGAATCCGGGATTCCGGGCGTAGGTACTGGCGAACCAGCTGCTCATAGTCCCAGGGCAAGTCCTGCCCTTCCTGGTAACGGCCATAAATATGGGAGAAGTCCCAGCCGTGGATATGGGCGGCCTGCTCCTCGGCCAGCCATTGGGTCAATAATTCGTTTTGCTTCATGATAACTGCTCCTTTTCATAATATTGTGTGGGATTATGAACCGGCGCAGTCAACTGACAGCATATTCTATGTCAAAATAGTACACCCGATACGGCTGCTGTCAGATTTCTGACCGCGCCGGGCAGTTATCTCGGAAACAGGGCCGCATGGCCTTCACCTCATTTCTGAAATGCTATTCTATACTGTATCATACCAGCGGAGGCAATACAAGAAAAAGTTTCACGCCACAGCGCCGCAGCGTAAAGAAAACGTGCCGGTGGCACGTTTTTAGCGTAGGCCTCGCCAGCTGTGCTGATGGGGTGGCAATTGGATAAGAGCGGGAATGTTTCACGTGAAACATTTTTGCTCCAAATGCTTCTATACAGAAAAGTATTACAAAGAACTTTGCCAAATTGACAGTTATTCTACTATTTTGATTACCTGAGAGCGTTTAAAAAGTAAATTATTCAGATTGACAAAGGCAGCAGGAAAGCTTACAATAATTCATGGAAATTGTCATCTGATAGACAATTAAATTGTATGAGGGAATTGAAGTGGCAAATGTTGAGTTAATCTACCAATATTTAGAAGAATTTTCTAATGAAACCATTGAGGCTTACAATGTTCTGATGGATAGAGCCCAAGAGGAAGATATATTTACAGAACATGATATTCCGGAGCTTTTTCAAGTTTTATTAAAAGTCGAAACCACTTTAGAGGATGAGCGTTCCTGTAATATCGACTGGTCGATAAAAGACAGCCTTGTCGAATTAATCGCTATTCTTGTCATGAAATATGGCGTTTCCTGTTGGGCAGACACAATGGCTCAAGCAATCAACCAATACACACAAGTAACCAGGCCTTTTTTGAAAACAGCTATCGACACTTTTATTTCCGTCTTTCTTTTTGCCAGTACAAGCCACAGCCAAGATGAAAGCATCGAAAATCGTTTTATATTTTTGGAGGCTTTACAACGCAATGTACATAACTATAGAGAATTGCTATTAGAATTCTGCGAACGCAATATAGCATTATGGATGAGCGGAAATCATCTTACACGAGAGCAAGTAGAGGAAATGGCAGTCAAAGAAAAAAATCCGCTATATGGACTATATCTTTTCCTCAAATCAGCAACTGAAGAACCCATTTGCCTGCGGGATTGCAAAGCCCTGTATGAGGTAGACTTTGAAAAATCCTAATGAGGGCAAATATTAACCTGCGGTCCAAATTTTGCTTTTACTCATTCGTCACCCCTGGCCTGCGCTTGTTGGGGGAGTGCCTTCCTCAAACCCTGCTGGCCGGTGGAAGGCAGAAATAGATTGCCCTTGCCTGGGAGCATATCTTCCAGGCAAGGGCAATTCTTTATACAGAACAAGCAAAGAAACAAGAGATGTTTCACGTGAAACATTTTACAGTTTGTCCAGGATTTACGCGACCGGGACGACTGGTTCCACTTTGCCGGTGGCGTGGATATCGGTGATCAGCTTGCGGGGACACTTGGTGACGCAGATGCCGCAGGAGGTACACTTGTCGTAGTCAATGCGGGCCACGTTGTTGTTCACGGTAATCGCTCCCGACGGACAGTTCTTCTCGCACAGGCGGCAGCCAATGCAGCTGATGGCACAGTGGACCTTGGCGGCCGCGCCCTTCTCATGGTTGGCGCAGGGGAGTACCACGTCCACGGCATAGGGCATACTGACGATCACCTTCCTGGGGCACACCTTGGCGCACTGCATACAGCAGGTACACTTCTCCCGGTCCACCTCGGCTACGCCACGGGCGTTGATGTGGATGGCGTCAAACTTGCAGGCGGTCACGCAGGTGCCGCCGCCCAGACAGCCATAGCTGCATTCCAGGGTACCGTTCCCGGACACCTTGGTCATGGCAACACAGTCCTGAATGCCCACATAGCGGTCAAACTTATGACCCGCCTGTTCGCCGCCGGAGCAGCGGACAAAGGCGACGCGGCGTTCCTGGACCTTCACCTCCACGCCCATGACGGCGGCAATACGGCTGGTCTGCAAGCCGGAGCAGCTGGGGCAGGCGTTGACGGGGGCCTCCTTGGCCAGAATTGCCGCCGCGCAGCCGGCGCAGCCGGGGTAGCCGCAGCCGCCGCAGTTGGCGCCGGGCAGGCAGTCTAAAATCATATCCAGCTTGGGGTCCGTCTTGACCTCAAAAACCTTGGAGGCCAGGGCCAGCACCAGGCCGAAAACCCCGCCCAGGATGCCAAGGGTCAGAATAGCATAGAAAATGTTCATGTGTCTATCTTCCTCCTTTTACCAGGGGATTCTGAGGCCCTGGAAACCCATGAAGCACAGGGCCATCAGTCCGGCGGTGACCAGGGCGATGGGGAAGCCCTTGAATGCCTTGGGGGGATCGGCAAACTCCAGACGCTCCCGGATGCTGGAGAACAGAACGATGGCAAGCAGGAAGCCCGCGCCGCCGGTGATGCCGTAGACCACGGATTCAATGAAGTTGTAATCGTTCTGCACGTTCAGCAGGACCACGCCCAGCACCGCGCAGTTGGTGGTGATCAGGGGCAGGTATACGCCCAGGGCCTGATACAGGGTGGGGATGGTCTTCTTTAAGAACATCTCGACGAACTGGACCAGGGCGGCAATGACCAGGATGAAGGCTACCGTCTGCATGTACTGGAGATCCAGGGCGTTAAGCAGCATATTGACCGGGTAGCACAGCGCCGAGGCGAGGCCCATGACGAAGATGACCGCGAAGCCCATGCCCACGGAGGTGTCCATCTTCTTGGAGACGCCCATAAAGGGGCAGATGCCCAGGAATTGGGCGAGGATGAAGTTGTTGACAAGGATCGCGCCAAGGGCGATATCAAATAATGTTGTCCATTGCATAGCTTATTTCCCTCCCTTGACCTTTCGCTGGGCCCACTGCATCAGGGCGATGAGACAGCCCAGGGTGAGGAAGCCGCCTACCGGCTGGGCAATCAGCGAGGCGCTGTACTCCGCGGGGAAGATCTGGTTCCCGGCAAGCGCGCCGGAGCCCAGCAGCTCGCGGATGGCGCTCATAACCAGGAGCACCAGGGTGTAGCCGATGCCCTGGCAGATGCCATCAAAGGCGGCGGCGATGGGCTTGTTCTTGCTGGCGAAGGATTCCGCGCGGGCCAGGATGATGCAGTTGACCACGATCAGGGGGATGAACACGCCCAGGCTCTCGGCAATGTCGGGGAAGAACGCCTGGAGCAGGAGGTCAACCATGGTGACAAAGCCCGCAATGACGACGATGTAGCAGGCAATACGGACCTGCTCGGGGATGATCTTGCGCAGCAGGGAAATGAAGATGTTGGAGAGGGTCAGGATGATGGTCACTGAGAGGCCCATGCCGATGCCGTTGGAGATCGTGGTGGTGATGGCAAGGGTGGAGCACATGCCTAAAAGCTGGACCAGCACCGGGTTCTGGGTGAGAAGGCCCTCCTTTAATTGCTTTCCTACATTCATTGCGTTAGCCCTCCTTTACAAGCAGCTCGGATACGACGTCCAGAGCGGCATTGACTCCGGCGGTGACGCCCCGGGAGCTGACGGTTGCGCCGGAGACGCCGTCGAAGCGGTTGGAGCCGGAGTTCACCGTGATCTCACCGTCCGCGTGGCTCATGCCCACGAAACGGTCCAGGACGGACTGGTCGGCAACTACCTTGGTGCCGATATTGGGGGTCTCGCTGTGGGTGACGATGGAGACGCCGGTGACCGCGCCGGTTGGATCAATGCCTACCATCATGGTGATGGGGCCCTGGGAGCCGGTGGCGGTGGTCTGGACGACCCAGCCGATGCCCTCGCCGCCGGAGTTAGCCAGGGAGAGGGAGGTGATGTTCTTGGGAAGATTTCCCTCCCATGGGATGTATTCGTCCGCTTGCAGGACCTGGGACATGGCGGCGCGGATCTTTTCCGCCTGGATGGCGTCAATTTTGGGCTTGGTGATCTGGTTGACCACGCCTAAGAGGAGGGCAACCACAAGGCAGATGACCAGAAGGACGCCGGTGATGCGGCCAATGTACTTGGGGTCAAAGGAGATGGAGGGGGTGGGCTGCTTGGCGGCAGCGGTCGATTTCTCGTTGCTCATTTCTTAGCAGCCTCCTTTTTCGTGGTTTCGGTGGGCTTTTTCTTTTCCTTGATGACGCCGAAACGGTGGGGCTTGATGTTCTTGTCGATGATCCAGACCGTCAGGTTCATAATCAGAATGACGTAGCACACGCCCTCGCTGTAGGAACCGAAGTAGCGGATAAAGACGGTGATCAGGCCGCAGCCGACGCCGTAGATGACTTGGCCAAGGTGGCTGACGGGGGAGGTCACGTAGTCGGTTGCCATGAAGAACGCGCCCAGCATCAGACCGCCGCCCAGGAGGTTATAGAGCATCCACTGGACCGGGTCGTTGCCCCGGGGGAAGAGGAAGGTCAGGGCTGCTACGGTTCCGATATAGGTGACGGGGATATACCAGGTGATGACCTTGCGCCAGATCAGGAACAGACCACCCAGGATCAAAAGCAGAGCACTGACCTCGCCGATGGAGCCGCCAATCAGGCCCACGAACATTTTCGGGAGGTCGTACATCTGCTGGAGACCGGCGAGGTTGTTCTCGTGGAGCAGGGACATGGGGGTGGGGTAGGTGACCGCGTCGATGACGCCAGTGAGGGGCACCGAGGAGCGGGGGCCTACCCAGTTGGTCATCTCGCCCGCCCAGGAGAGCATGAAGGCGCGGGCGGCAAGGGCGGGGTTCAGGAAGTTCTTGCCCACGCCGCCAAAGAGCTGCTTGACGACGACGATGGCGAAGAAATCGCCGATAAGAAGAATCCAGTAGGGAATGGTGACGGGGCAGACGAAGGCGATCAGCACGCCAGTGACGGCGGCGCTGAGGTCGCCAAGGGAGTTGCTCTTGCGGAGAATGGCGCGGTAGAGCCACTCGAAGATACAGCAGCCCGCTACGCTGACCGCAGTCGTGACAAGGGCGCGGGGGCCGAAGTTGTACACGGCGAAGGCCAGGGGCAGCACCATGGCAATCAGCACCTCGCCCATGATGTGGCCCGCGCCGTCCTTGGTGCGGATATGGGGGGAGGAGGAGCCAATGAGGTTTAAGTCTTTATAATCCATGGTTACGCCTCCTTCTTTTTCTCGGCTTCAGCCTTAGCTTTGGCCTCGGCGGCGGCTTTCGCGGCGGCCTTGGCGCTGTTGATGAGCTGCTTGCCGGCGCGGAAGCCCTGGACCAGGTGGAGCCGTCCGGGGCAGATGTAGGTACACGCGCCGCACTCGATGCAGTCGAGGACGTGGGCCTCCTCCAGTTCGGGGAGCATTCCGGCCTGCTGGTACTGGTACATGAACACCGGCTGGAGGTGCATGGGACAGACGGAGATGCACTTGCCGCAGCGGATGCAGGCGGGGTGCTCTACCGTGCGCTCCTCCTTCTCGCAGAAGGCCAGAATGGCGTTGGTGCCCTTGCCGATGGGGGCGGCCATGTCGTACTGGGAGTGGCCCATCATGGGGCCGCCCATGAGAATTTTGAAAGTGGACTTCTTGACGCCGCCGCAGGCATCCAGCAGGTCGCTGATGGGGGTGCCGATGGGGCAAAGGAGGTTTTTCGGGTCGTTGACACCGGAGCCGGAGACGGTGACAACGCGGTGGGTCACCGGCTTGCCGTGGTAGATGGCGTTATAGATGGCCATGGTGGTGACAATGTTGAACACCGCGCAGCCGATGGAGGCCGGAAGTGCGCCGGGAGGGACCTGCTTGCCGGTGATGGACTGGCAGAGCTGCTTCTCCGCGCCCTGGGGGTAGCGGGTTTGCAGGACGTCCACCACGGCGGGGGCTTTCTCCTCCTCGATTTTCAGCTTCAGCATCTCGGCGGCATTCTGCTTGTTGGCTTCTATGGCGATATGGACCCGGTCCACGCCGAAGATGCGGGCTAAGAGACGCACGCCGCCCAGGACTTCCTCCGGGTGCTCCAGAAGAATGCGGTGGTCGCTGGTGATGTAGGGCTCGCACTCGCTGGCGTTGACGATGACTGTGTCCACTTTGCCAAGGCCGGAGCTGATCTTGACATGGGTGGGGAAGGTGGCTCCGCCCATGCCTACGATGCCCGCCTCCTTGACCAGGGCGGAAATCTGTTCAGGGGTCAGGGCGTCGGGGTCCTTGACGGGGGCGCAGTCGGGACAGGGGGTGTCGTTGAAGTCGTTCTCAATGACTACGCTCATCACCGGGACGCCGGAGAAGTGGATGCGGGGCTCTACCGCCACCACCTTGCCGGATACGCTGGCATGGACAGGGGCGGAGACGAAAGCGGGAGCGTCGCCCACCTTCTGGCCCACCGTCACCTGGTCGCCCACCGCCACACAGGGCGTGCAGGGCGCGCCGATGTGCAGGGACATGGGGATCACCACACGCTCGGGAGGCGGGAGGGTTTCGATCGGCTTCTTGTTGGTGGCGGCTTTCTGGTCGTTGGGATGGATGCCGCCGAAAAAGGCCTGCGCCATATGCTTCACCTCATCTTTTTATTTTTTAGGATACAAATCTCCATCATAAACAATACTATCATACTCCTATTCAGTTCCTGTGTCCAGAGGATTTTCGAGGATTTGGCGCTCCTTTTGGCAAAAAAACAGCCCCGGGCGTCCGGGGCTCTGCGTGTCAAAAAAGATGCTGCGCATCTTTTTTGAATAGGTTTCGCTGCGCTCTGCGCCTCGGTTGTGCGCCCAAGGCGCACAATTCGACGCTCACTCCGCGCAAAGTGTTTTTCCCAC
>JAAVHD010000077.1 GCA_014799915.1 Oscillibacter sp. | reverse complement strand
TTTAGCTTGGTGGTCGAACGACTCCGGCTGACGCCCTGTTAATGATGACTGCCTCCCAGTTACGCATCGCCGGGAGTGCCCAGAAACAATACGGTAGGGACCAATTCTACGTCCTAAAATAGACGCACCGCAGAAGAAACCACACCAGAACTCCTGTAGACCGGACGGACTACAGGATCAGCGAAAAAACAATTGCCCACGTAATAAATAAGGGATTCTTAAACCGCCAGGTTTAAGCGCGTTTTTGCCTTCTTTTGTCGCGTGACAAAAGAAGGCCGTCGTCCGGGCGCGGAAGCCCGGAGCTAAATAAAGAAAAAAGTAGTCACGGCGCACAGCGCCGCAGATCAAATTAAGCGCCGCCGCACAGCGGCGGTAAAGAAAGGACGATAAAAATGAAAAATTCCCTTTGGTTCAAGGGCCTCCGCCTCTGGGTGCAGGGCCTCCTGCTCCTCTCCCTCCGCTGGGCGCAGCTCAAAACCGGCTTCGATCCCGCCACCGGATTGTCCCGGCACTCCGTGCCGGGGATGATCCTGGTTGCCCTGATCTTTTTCCTGGCGGCAGCGGAGGCCGTCCTGGCCTTCCGTCTCCCCGGAGGAAAGAGGACCTACAGCAACTGTATGGACCCCCTGGGGAAAAATCAACTCCCCATGCTGATTATAGGGAGCTTCCTGATGGCCGGTGGTACGCTCCTCATGCCCGGTGATTTGAGCCCGCTGAACATCGCCGCTATCGTGCTGGGCGTCGCCAGCGCCGCAGGCATTATCCTATTTGCAAGGATAGTACGCCGCGGCCAGGATGTCAAGGTTCTCCCCCTGATCCCCTCCATGTTTTTTGCCGTGGTCTTCCTGCTGGTGGTCTATCTGCCGGAGGAGGGCAACCCCGTACTGGCCAGCTTCTATCTGCCTGTGCTGGCCGCCGCGCTGATGGCCTGCTCCTTTTATCAGCTGGCCGGACTCACGCTCCGGGAGTGCAAGCTGCGCTGGTTCGTTTTCCTTGGGGATCTGACGGTGCCCCTGTGTCTTGCGTCCATGGCGGACTGCAAGGACAACCTGGGACGGATGCTGATCTATTTCGGCGGGGCCGCAGTGCTGACCATGTTCCTCATCCTGCGCCGGGCCGAGCCCCTGCCGGAGGAGGAACCCGAGGAGACGGAAAAGACCGAAGCAACCCCCGCTCAGGAGTGACGGAAAAGAGCCATGAAGCGTCAAACAATGTCTGCGGCCTTTCGCGCCGCGTTTCCCTTTACCATCCCCATCATGACCGGTTTTCTCTTCCTGGGCACCGCTTATGGGGTGTACATGAACGTCTCCGGCTTCCCCGCCATCTATCCCATCCTGATGGCCCTTACCGTCTTCGCCGGCTCCATGGAGTTCGTGGCGGTAAACCTGCTCCTGGGAGCCTTCAACCCCCTGGGCGCGCTGGCACTGACCCTGATGGTCAACGCCCGCCACCTGTTCTATGGCATCGCTATGCTGGACAAATACCGGGCCGTGGAGGGGAAGAAACGATGGTATCTGATCTTCGGCATGTGCGACGAGTCCTTTTCCATCAACGTAGCCGCGCAGGTGCCGGAGGGAGTGGACCGGGGGTGGTTCTACTTCTTTGTCACCCTCCTCAACCAGTGCTATTGGGTCTGCGGGGCCACCCTGGGCGGGATCTTCGGGGCACTGCTGGACTTTGATCTGGAGGGTCTGGAGTTCGTAATGACGGCGCTGCTTGCGGCGCTGTTTCTGGAGCAGGTGCTCAAGGAGAAGGACCACACCAGCGCCCTGCTGGGCGTGGGCCTCTCAGCGGTGTGCCTGGTGATTTTCGGCGCGGACAGCTTCGTGATCCCCTCCATGCTGGCGATCCTGGGGGCCCTGACCCTTCTCAGGAATACCCTGGAGCGGAAGGAGGCGGCACTATGACTGTAACACAGCAGGTCATCACCATTGCCATGGTGGTGCTGGGCACGGTGCTGACCCGGTTCCTGCCCTTCTGGATCTTCCCGGCGGCGAAGCCGGACAAGCCCGCCAAACCCACACCGCCCTATATTCAGTACTTAGGCCGTTTCCTCCCCGCCGCCGCGCTGGGATTGCTGGTGGTGTACGGGCTGAAGGACGTAAACCTTCTCACCGGCAGCCACGGCCTGCCGGAGCTCATCGCCCTGGCGGTACTGACCGCGCTGCATCTGTGGAAGCGGAACATGTTGCTGTCCATCGCGGGGGGGACGGTGTGCTATATGCTGCTGGTGCAGTTCGTTTTTTGATGGATGCGTAATACAGCACAATTTGTGTAGGGGCGGATATTATCCGCCCGCTTCTCAAGGATTGCTGCGCACATCGATAGAACGGCGGGCCGGGTCGTCCCGCCCTACAAACGGTCTACCGGCGGTGTATCCGTAGGGCGCGACGACCTCGGCGCGCCGTTCGGTAATACGGTGATTTTCGATAGGAACGGGCGGATGATATCCGCCCCTACACAGACTGGCACATATTTAGGAATACTTCAAAAACATATAAGATTTATTGTCAAACAACCAAAGGACGCCGCCGGGCCCAAACCCGGCGGCGTCCTTCCACTATGTTCAATTTAGCTGAATAGAAATCTGTCTGGCGTCCGAGCGGCGCAAAGCGATGACCGCGCCGCACACGGCGTAGGCCACCGGGTCGCCCCAGGGGCTCTCCTGAACCGCTTTCACCACGCCGCCGGGGACGAAGCCCAGCTCCAGCAGCCTGCGCCGCTCTCTCTCCGGGGCGGAGAGCCCGGTAACAGCGGCCCTCCGGCCCACAGCCAGACGGTCCAGGGTGGTCACATCCTCCATCAAGAGGACCTCCTTTATTGAATGCGGAACATCAGTCCCGCGGATGCTCTACAAAATAGTCTATGCCGCCGATCCGGTCACTGTGCCAGATACGCCAGCACGCCATCGGTGATGCCCCGGGCCAGCTTGGCCTGGTACTCCGGCTGAACCAGCTGCTCCAGCTCCTCCTGCGTGGACATAAACCCGCACTCCACCAGCGACGCGGGCATAAGAGAGGTCCGCAGCACCGCCAGATTAGGCCGCTCCTCCATGCCGAAGTCGCTGGCCCCGGTGGCGGCGAGCATGGTCTGGTGAAGAAGCTCGGCCAGCCGCCAGCCGTCGGTGTCCCTGCTGTGGGCGCAGGTGTAGATGCCGGTGACGTCGTCGTGTTCCAAGCTGGCGTTGCAGTGGACGCTGACAAACAGGTCCGCACCCAGATTGTTGGCCAGGTCGGTTCGCTCATACAGGTCCACGTAGCTGTCATCTGTCCTGGTCATGACCACGGTGACCCCGGCCTCCTCCAGCAGCTTTGTCACCTGGGTGGCAATAGCCAGGTTCAGATCCTTCTCATTCACACCGCCGTAGCTGGCCCCGTCGGCCTCGCCGCCGTGACCGGGGTCAACGACCACCAGGCCGGAGTACTGGGGGACGATCTCCTCCGGCTCCTCCGGTTCGGGGGAGGTAATGACCACCGTGCGGGTAATGGGGTCCCAGGCCACGTCGCACCCCAGGGCCTCCGCCACCGCCCGCACGGGAACCATAGTGACGCCGTCCTGGGATATGTAGGCCTGGGGCATGTCCACCGGTTCCCCGTCGATCTGGATGTGCAGTCCGCTCTGATTGGCCCCGGAAGCGGAAAGGGAGAGCATCAGGACGATGCCCAGGGACAGAAGCAGGGTGTATATATACTTCATTTTCATACAATCAGATTCCTTTCTGAGACCATCGACAAAGTTCGACAGCGCTTTTTCTCCATTGTACCCGACAACCGGGAGGAAACGCAAGGCGTAATATCTGGATTTTTCTGAAAATGTTCCCCGATTCCCCTTGACAAATCGGTCTCTTGGGCCTAGAGTTAGCGGTGACGAATACGGGGCGTTCTTTTCCCGCGAGGGAAAAGAACCAAAAGCTCGCTTAGGAAACTACGTTTCCTAAGAACCTTCCTGAATTACGGGGGTTATTGTTTTTTTCGCTGATCCTCCAGTCCGTCCGCCCTACCGGACTGCTGGTGTGGTTTCGCCTGCGGTGGGTCTATTTCAGGACGTTGAATCAGTCCCTACCGTATTACGCGAGGGGAGCTCCCGGGGTGATGGGGTGGTGCTTTCCGCCTTTGTGGATGCCGCTCAATGTACTTCAGGCGGGCCCCCCAGCACGGCCCGGCAGGCCGTGCGGCAGACTTTAGACCACTACAACTCGCGCGAAGCGTACGCTTCGCGCCGCAGGCACCAGGACCGTTCCCAAAATGTCCCACTAGAACACCAGAGGAACCCTTCTTAAATAGTTCTTTTTGATACTTTTTCTTTCCGTGGGCCGCCTGCGGCGGCTTAGGCTGCTAGTGCCCGCACAGCGGGCACTGCACGCAAGAAAAAGTATGTCAGCCTAGGAGGGAAGAAAGATGAACGAACCCAAGACATTAGACCAGCTGCCCGTAGGCGGCAGCTGTGTGATCGAACAGGTAGGCAACCAGCGGGGCGCGGTGAAGCGCCGCCTCATTGACATGGGCCTGACTCCCGGCACATCGGTGGAGCTTATCAAGATGGCCCCCTTCGGGGACCCCATGGAGGTCCGGTTGCGTGGCTATGAGCTGAGCCTTCGGAAGGAGGACGCGGCCCAGATCCGGATCAGCACCGCCCAGGTAGCGGAGAAGGCCCGGACAAAGGTGTCCGAGAGCGCTTACCATCTGGGCGCGGCCTGCCACGGCGACTGCGCCCGCTGCGCCATGGGGTGTGACGATCCAAAGGATCTGGAGGCCATGCACCGGGCCCACCGCCACGAGCAGGAGCACCACCCCAGCACCTACGACACCCATGCCCACGACCAGCGCCCCGGCAAGGTGGCCCTGGTGGGCAACCCCAACTGCGGCAAGACCACACTGTTCAACGCCCTCACCGGCTCCAACCAGTACGTGGGCAACTGGCCCGGCGTAACGGTGGAGAAAAAAGAGGGACAAGCCAAAATGGACGGCCTGGAGTTCACCGTGGTGGACCTGCCGGGGATCTACTCCCTGTCGCCCTACTCCATGGAGGAGCTGGTGGCCCGGAAGTTCATCATCGGCGAGCAGCCCGACGCCATCATCGACATCGTGGACGCCACCAACCTGGAGCGGAACCTGTACCTGACCATGCAGCTTTTAGAGCTGGAGCGTCCGGTCGTGCTGGCAGTGAACTTCATGGACGAGGTAGAGAAAAAGGGGGACGTCATCGACTGCACCCGCCTCTCCGCCAGCCTGGGGGTACCGGTGGTGCCCATCTCCGCCCGGGACAACGTGAATATCGATAAACTGGTCCAGGAGGTACATAAGCAGATGCACACCGGCCTCACCGTGGAGCCGGACGACCTCTACGACGACTTTACCCACGCCATCCACCACCGGATCAGCGACCTGATCCACGACCGGGCCTATGAGAAGGGCATCCCCGCCCACTGGGCCTCCATCAAGCTGCTGGGCGGCGACGAGGAGGTAGCCAAGGACCTGGAATTGGACAAGGCCACCCTGAACAAGATCGACGCTATTGCCAGGGAATACGAATCCGCCAGCCCCTTAGGCGACCGGGAGACCCTTCTGGCGGACAGCCGCTACCGTTTCGTGGAGCGTGTGGTCCACTCCTCGGTGAAGAAGAAAAACACGGACGGCGAGAAGACCGTCACCGAAAAAATCGACGCCGTAGCAACCCACCGTATCTGGGCCATCCCACTGTTCCTGGGAATGATGCTGCTGGTGTTCCTTATCACCTTCAGCGGACCGGGGGCGTGGCTGTCGGACGGCATTGCCTGGTTTGTGGAGGAAGTGCTGTGCCCCGGGGTGTCCGGGTGGCTGACGTCGCTGCACGCCCCGGCGTGGCTTATTGGCCTGCTGGTGGACGGGCTTATCTCCGGCGTGGGCGGGGTGCTGACCTTCCTGCCTATGATCGCGCTGCTGTTTCTGTTCCTCTCCATGCTGGAGGACAGCGGATATATGGCCCGCGCGGCCTTCGTCATGGACCGCACCCTGCGCCACTTCGGCCTCTCCGGCAAGGCGTTCATCCCCATGCTTATGGGCTTCGGCTGCACGGTGCCCGCCGTCATGGGCGCCCGCACCATGGAAAATGAGAAGGACCGCCGGATGACGATCCTGCTGGTGCCTTTCATGTCCTGCGGGGCGCGGCTGCCCATCTACGGTCTGATGACCGCCGCCTTCTTCCCGAAGTACGCCGGACTGATCGTCTTCGGCCTGTACGTGCTGGGGCCCATTGTGGCCATCATCTCCGGACTGATCCTCAAGCGCAGCGTCTTCCAGGGGGAACCGGCCCCCTTCCTGCTGGAGCTGCCGCCCTACCGGATGCCCACCCTGCATAACATCTGGCTCCACGTGTGGGAGCGGGTCCGGGACTTCCTGACCCGGGCGGGCACGATCATTGCCGCTATGAGCGTGGCGGTGTGGTTCCTCCAGAGCTTCGGCCCCAACCTCCGCATGGTGGAGGACACGGCGGACAGCATCCTGGCTATGGTGGGCGGATGGATCGCGCCGGTGTTCGCGCCCATGGGCTTCGGCGTGTGGCAGGCGGCGGTGGCGCTGCTCACCGGCCTCATTGCCAAGGAGGCTGTGGTCAGCTCCATGAGCCTGTTCTACGGCTTCTCCCTGACGGACTACGCCGCCGCCGGGGCCGTGATGGCGGCCACGTTCTCCCCTGCCGCGGCGCTGGCGTTCCTTGCGTTCTGTGCGCTGTATACGCCGTGTGTGGCGGCGATTGCCACCATCCGGCGGGAAATGAACAGCAGAAGCTGGACGGCGCTGACGCTTATCTGGCAACTGGGGGTGGCCTGGCTGGTCTCCTTTGCGGTCTACCAGATCGCGGCGATGTTTATCTGAGATTTTGACTTATCGCAATATGTAAAATTGCCGCTCCATCTCCGTAGGGGCCGATGTCCCCATCGGCCCGTTTCTAAAAGGCCCATCCGCGCTGCCTGCATTGCACCCGTAGGGCGCGACGACCCCGGCGCGCCGTTCCGAAGAAAGAATGGCAGATAAACAGGACGGTGCGCCGAGTCGTCGCACCCTGCAAAATCATTAAGGGCGGTCCCGCGTCTTTTGCGGGACCGCCCCTGATGCTCCTATAGAACATCTCCTATTCGTCATCGGCCAGAAAAATCTCCTCGGCATCCTCCAGCGCCTTTTTCAGCACGCCCGCAGTAAAGGCCGCAGGCATCCCCTCGGGAGTGTTTTCCAGTCTGGTGATCGTCGTATCTACCCGTCCCACCAAGGTCGCGTAGGCTTTTTTGTACCGTTCCAGTTCGGTCATGATGCGGCCCTCCTGTTCGTTATTTTGATTCACTTGTAAACTATAACACAGATTTTGTAACATTACAAGATAAATTTGTTATACTGTGGGAAATCTACTCTTGCCTGCTTTCTCGTTACAATAAGCATGTAGGAGGGATCAAGCCATGATGCTGATTTATGAAGCATATTACAAAACTCTTGGAGAGAATATCGCATTTTACCGCAACAGGCGTGGTTTGACGCAAGAACAGTTAGGCGTAATGGCGGAAACCACCCGCGTCCATCTAAGCCGCATTGAAAATGCCGACTGTGCCGTATCACTGGATTTGGTTTTCGCCATTGCCGACGCGCTGGGCGTGGAGCCATACAAGTTGTTCCAGAATAAAGAATGACCGCCGTCCGGCGGGGCAGAAAACGGCCCGATGAAAACATCGGGCCGCCCCTTTTTGTCACGAAAAGAACCACCCAAACAGCGGTGAAAGCGGGATCATGAACACCGAGAACGCCATAGACGACACGCTCACCAGCGTAGCCCGCTGGGCGGAGGGAAATCGGTCATTGAGCCGCTTGTCGCTGACCAATTGCAGCGCATCATCCAGCAGCCCCGCCGCCAGTCCGCTGACCATCAGCACCGGCAGGAACGTCCCCCGCGCCGCCAGCGCGCAGACCGCCACCCCGACTCCCGTCAGCGCCGCCGCCCGACCATAGGGCAGCTTGTCCAGCTTCCCGGTCACCAACCCCGCCAGTCCGCCGCCCAGCCCCAGCACAAACAGCGCCGGGCCCAGAAGGGCAGGGGCAGTCACCGCCTCCTGTACCCGCTGCTGGAGGAAGAACCCGGTCAGCGTGGCGCAGGCCCCCACCAGGGCGTTGACCAGCATAATCCGCACCGCCGTGCCGTCCGTCCGCAGCAGCTCCCACGCGCCGCAGACGGTGTCCTTCAAGGCGTCCGGCAGGGAGGTCAGGTTGACATTTTCCCGGTCCGCGCACACCGGCTCCACCAGGCTGAGCGCCGCGCCAAGGCCGATAAGGGCAATCAGGGCGTCCAGCAGATACGCCGTCCGCCAGCCCAGCAGCACCGTGGCGCCCGCCAGGAGCATAGCGCCGCCGTCGCTGAATCGGTATATCCCATTTTGCAGGGAGGAAAATTTCAGGTATGCCCCCTCCTGTCCGGCTTGCAGCATACTCTCGTAGGTGATGGCCTCCCGGGTGCCGGATATCAGGTTAAAGGCCATGGCATGGACGCCCAGGGACAGGTATACCCCCGCCCGACTGTCAAAGGCGATGATCAGCAGCGCGGAAAGCAAAAACATCCCCTGGCTGGCGATCAGGGTCCGCTTCCGGCCCAGCACGTCCGCCAGCAGCCCTGAGGGCAGCTCACAGCAGAGGCTGACCACATGGAACACCGCCTCCGCCAGACCGATCTCCACCAGCGAATATCCCCGCAGGGCCAGCAGCAGCACCCAAACGCTCCCCGCAGGACGAAACCCCACACACCACTCCAGGAGCACAAGCGCCCGTTTCTGTCGGGCGAGGGAAAAATCTTTCTTAATTTCAGGCATAAAAATAGCGCCATCCTTTCTTTCATCAAAGTAAGAAAAGGACCGCGCACTCCTCTATCGATGACGTTCCGTCACCTGAAAAAGGGCGCACTAATCCCGGGGACGGCCTTATCGCAGCCAAGAAAATGCAGGATCAAACCGTTCTGCATCCACCGCATATCCGCGCCCTCCTCTCGTAAGTTGAGGCCAGTTTATCACAGAATCCCCCGCCTGTCAAGCAAAGCGAAAACCGTACCAGGGAAATCAATCTTTGAACTGTAAGCATTCCCGGTTACGAAAAATCCCTTGTAGGGGCGCACAGTGTGCGCCCGCTTCTAAAAGACTGCTGTGCGTATCGATAGAACGGGCGCACACTGTGCGCCCCTACATCGGATTTCCTTGCCCTTGGAATCTCCATAGTTCAAAAATTGATTCCCATAAAACCCACCCGAACAGATTCAATATATGTTTTTCTTTTCTTTTCCCGGAAACTGTGCTACACTATACGCAATGAGGAAAGTGACGTTCATAAACGGGAAATGAGGTGCCATTTTGGATTACGAAAAGGGTAAGGACTATATATCGCTAAATCAAATAACAGACCTGGACGAGCTGGTTGAACGCAGCGCGGAACTGCTATACCATGACGGCGTTATCCTGACGCCCACAGACACCGTTTACGGATTGATCTGTCTGCCAACCTCCGATATTGCCATCAAGAAAATATTTGACATGAAGGAGCGCCCGGTAAACCGCCATCTTCCGATCATTGTTGCGGACTGGCAGCAGGCAGAAGCCGCGCTGCCTGTTGCCTGGAATCAGCCCGCCCGGAAATTAGCGGACAGCTTCTGGCCGGGAGCCTTGACGATTGCCTGCGGCGTCATCGAAAATGACGTAAAATGGCTCGAAGGCCGCGTTGAGGTAGGCATCAGAGCCCCGGATCATGTATATATCCAGAAACTTGCCAGAAAAATGGGCCCATTGCTTATGACCAGCGCCAACAGGCACGGCGAGGATACCCCCCATACGATCGAGGGGGCCCTGGGCAGTCTCGCCATCCCCCCCTCCCTCGCAATCGACGGAGGGGTATTAAGCGGTGCGCCGTCTACACTGGTAAATGTAAATCTTCCAAAGCCTAGAATAGAACGCTCCGGCTCCATACCGGACGCAGAGATTGAGAGGGTGGTTTCTTGTGGATAAGAAGCAGATACTTTTAGCAATTGAATCATCTTGTGATGAAACGGCGGCCGCCGTTGTGCAGGATGATTTTACCGTCATATCCTCGGTGGTATCGAGCCAGATCCCACTACACGCCAAATGGGGCGGCGTCGTACCGGGGATCGCCAGCAAGCAGCACGTGGTCGCGATGAACGGCGTCATCAAAGAAGCGATAGAAAAGGCGAATGTCACACCTCACGAATTGTCCGCCGTGGCCGTCACCGTTGGCCCGGGACTTCCCGGAAGCCTGGCGGCAGGCATCTCCGCGGCGAAAGCCCTCTGCCTGGCGTGGTCAAAGCCCTTTGTGGCCGTCAACCACTTGGAGGGACACCTCTTTTCCGCAGAGCTCGACGGGGCAAAGATAGAATTTCCCGCAATCTACCTCCTTGTCTCCGGCGGCCACTGCATGATCGTCTACGCACCTGAAAGAGGAACATATAAGCTGCTAGGTACAACCCTGGATGATTCTATCGGCGAGGCATACGATAAAGTCGCCAGAGAGCTCGGCTTTGAATATCCGGGCGGGCCGATCATTGACAAGCTGTCGCTGCAAGGGAAAGACCGCTATGTCCTTCCGCGTCCCATGCTTGAGCGTGGATATGATTTCTCTTTTTCGGGATTAAAATCAGCGGTACGGCGTGAAATCGACAAGGGCAACATTGTCAAGGAAGATATCGCCACGTCCTTCGTTGTCGCAAGCATGGATGTTTTATCGGCCAAACTCCGTAAAGCCGTGGAAGAATACGACCCGCGCAGCGTCATCGTTGTCGGCGGCGTATCCAAAAGCCCGATCCTGCGCAGTAAACTGACAGACGGCTCCCTGGGCAAAGCAGAAGTGATTTTCCCCAGCCTGAAGTATTCCACAGATAACGCGGCGATGATCGGAGCAGCCGGCTGGTGGCAGTTCAAAACGCATGGTCCATCCGAAGATAACGTCCCCATGATGCCGACTCTGTCCCTGCCGCTGGCGGACAGATTGACTGATGATATATGATGAGATTGGAGCGTGGGCAAAAATGCTTGCAAAGGATATAGAACCTATCGTAAAAACCTTGAACTCCCCCGAGGACACAGCGGAGTTGGCCTCCAAGCTGGCAAAGATCCTCGAAAAAGGAGACATCCTTCTATTTACAGGGGAAATCGGCACCGGAAAAACGACGTTTATCCAATCCCTGGCAAAAAATCTCGGAGTCAAAGAACTGGTCACCAGTCCTACCTTTGTGATCCATACCCTCCGGGAGTCGGGAAGGCTCCCATTAAGCCATGTTGATCTCTACCGCCTGAACAATGACAATGAAGTCGAGAGCATCGGCTTCGAGGAGTATTATGACACGGCGATAACGGTGATCGAATGGGCTGACCGGTATTCCGGATTTGAGCCGCCGTATATGGAGCTCCATTTTGAGTATGGAGCACAGGAAACCGAGCGCATTGTCTCCATCTTCCCCAACGGCGGTGACTGGAGCAAACGGTTGACAAATATCTTTTAACATACATGAATTCATGCGGAGGTGACATATGTCCATCAGACTTGGCATAGACGCTTCACAGTCCGTTGCCAGCTGCGCAATATCCCGGGACGCGGAAATCATTGCGTATGGAACGATTGAGAAGCCGATTGAAAATTTTCCCATCCTGATCCGGGATGTTGTCGCCCGTGCCGGTATATGCTTAAACGACGTTGACGAGATTGTCGTATGTATCGGGCCGGGCTCCAGAATGGGCGTGCGGACTGCGGTCGTCACAGGAAACGCGATGGCTCTGGCCCTGAACAAACCCGTTTCCGGCGTATTAAGCACAGACGCAGCAGCCATCCTTTCCAAATCAGACGGGACCTATCAGGTTGCCGTTTCCGCCGGAAGAAGGCGTTGGTTTGTAGAAAGCTACCGTTGGCAAGACGGCAAATTGAACCGCCTGGACACGATGGATCTGGCGGACGAGCTGCCCGAAAACACGAGTCCAAGTTTTTACGGCGATAAATCTGCTGAAAACGAGAACTGCGCATATGGGATCCTGCTGGCAGCAGAACAGCAGCGGCATCTCATTTTACAGCCAATGCGCGACGAGGTAAGACCGTACGAAGAATAGAGAACCAGGGGTCCGGAGGCAAACACCTCCGGACCCCTGATTATTTCTCATTCAGACACACGTCCAGGCAGATCAGTCCAGATCCCGCCCCGCGCTACGGTAGGGACTGTTCAAAGGACTCTCCTGATCGGCCTCCTTCTGATACCGCCCCACCACGGTGGAAGCCAGCTCCACCGGCAGCAGGGTGCCCGCGCCGGCCACACACCCGCCGGGACAGGCCATGCCCTCCAGCAGATAGCCGTTGTACTTCCCGGCCCGGGCCATGGTCATGAGCTTGCGGCACTCCCGCAGCCCCTCAGCCCGGGCAGTCTTGACCTCCAGCTTGGGGTCAGTCTTATGGATGACGTCCGCCACCGCACCGGCCACGCCGCCGGAAACGGCAAATCCACGGCCCGCCGCGGTGCCCTCACGCATGGACTCCCCCTCGGGGATGGACGCAAAGTCCACACCCTTGGCCTCGAACATGCCCTGAAGCTCCTCGAAGGTCAGCACGAAGTCCACGTCGGAGCGGATGTTCTCCCGAATAGCCTCCAGCTTCTTGGCGGCGCAGGGCCCCACAAAGACTACCTTGCAGTCCGGGTCCTGCTTCTTCACCAGCCGCGCGGTAAAGACCATGGGAGTCAGTGTCATGGAGACGTTCTCGAACTGGGCGGGGAACAGCTTCTCCACCATAGCGTGCCAGGCGGGGCAGCAGGAGGTTGCCATGAAGTCCTGCTCAGCGGGGACCTTCATGAGGAAGTCCTCCGCCTCCTCGATGGTACACATATCCGCGCCCACGGCGACCTCCACCACCCGGTCAAAGCCCAGCATCTTCATAGCGGTGGTAAACTTCTCCGGAGTAGATTCTTTTCCGAACTGTCCGATGAAGGCAGGGGCCACAATAGCGACCACCTTCTCCTCCTCCATAATGGCCCGAACCACCTGGAAAATCTGTCCCTTGTCCACGATAGCGCCGAAGGGGCAGCTGACCAGGCACTGGCCGCAGGCCACGCACTTGTCCTGGTTGATGACAGCCTTGCCGTTGTCGTCGGAGACGATAGCGTCCATGCCGCAGGCAGCGGCGCAGGGGCGCTCCATGTAGACGATGGCGTTGTAGGGGCAGGCCTTGGCGCACTTGCCGCAGCGGATACACCGGTCCAGGTCGATCCGGCTCTTGCCGTTGACGAAGGAGATGGCCCCCTTTGGGCATACCTTCTGGCAGGACGCCGCCAGACAGTTCTGGCAGAACTGGGAGACCTTGTACTGCTTGGTGGGGCAGGCGTGGCAGGCGTAAGGGATGATGTTGATGAGGGGCGGCTCGTAGTAGGACTCGGCAATAGCCGCCTGATCCATGCCCTCTGTGATGAGGTTCCGGGAGTGGACGGGCTGGATGGACAACCCCATCGCCACACGCACCCGCTCGCCCGCGATGGCGCGCTCCAAAAAGATGGACTCCCGGTGCAGAGCCTTGTCGCCGGGAACGATGATGTAGGGCAGATCCTCAGCCTTGGTGTAGTCGCCGCCCTCATAGGCCATCCGGGCGACCTCGGTAAAGACTTTCTTTCGGATGTCTGTGATCAAAGACGGAATACCGCGCATGGTGTTACCTCCTTGTTGTGCAGGCATTTTTATGTAAGCTAACCCAGTAAACAGGATAGCATATTCGCTGAAAAATGTCAATTATATGAGGAGCCTGTCCCATGCCTATCTCATAAATTCAAATCCAGCAAACCTATAGGCTATATCGCAGGCCGATGAGGACATCGGCCTCTACAGAGACACCGCTTTTGTAGGGGCCGGTGTCCTCACCGGCCCGTTTCCCTCCTCTAAAGCCGGCATTTTATTTTTACGAGACAGGCGTGGAGCCTGACCCTTTTCAAGATAAGTGTTGGTGTCAAAAACTCCGGCAATATCACCAACACTGTTGCAAAAGCATTTTGATATGTTATAATGTGACAAAATAAATTTACGGCTGATTTGGAGGGATATAAAAAATATGGAAAAATGGGATTTGTATACAAAACATAGAGAGAAGACAGGAAAAGAGCATATTCGAGGAGAAGAAATTCCGGAAGGCTTTTATCATTTGGTAGTACATGTATGGATACGCAACGGTAAAGGGGAATATCTTATTTCTCAGCGTTCAGCTGACAGGCCAACATTTCCACTTATGTGGGAATGCGTTGGAGGTTCTGTTTTAATGGGGGAAAGCAGTATTAATGGAGCGCTCAGGGAAGTAAAAGAAGAAGTAGGATTGGATTTGAACCCCAAAACTGGGAAAATCCTTTTTACTAAAATCCGAGACATTTTTCATGATATTGTGGATGTGTGGCTCTTTGAATACGATGGCGACTTGCATTTGGACGATGCAACAACAGATGAAGTTGCAAACTGTAGATGGATGACAGTTTCTGAAATTAGAAAGCTATATAAAGATAACAGGCTGGTGCAGACATTGGACTATTTTTTCCATGTAATGGAACCAGAAATCTCGCTATCTTGACCCCTTCCCTGCCCCGTGTTAGAATGTCACATGGAGGTGTTGCCAAATGACACAATCGCGGCTGTGTCTGCCGTTTGCCGCAGATGCTTTTGCTCCGCGCAAGGTCTGATACAGGACGATACTTGCACGGAGCGATTTCTCCTCTGAAAGGAGCCTTATCGTCCGTATCAGGCTTTGCGCCGCTTGCAATTAAAACTATTTTTTGTAAGGAGCAAAGCCATGAAAAAATTAACGATTTTCAAGGAACTCCGGAGTTTTCTGCTCTTATGGAGTTCACAGACCGTATCCGAGCTGGGCACGGCCATGACCAACTACGCGCTGATCATCTGGACCTATAGTCAGAAAGGAACCGCTTCCAGCATAACGCTGCTGACGGTCTGCTCCTTTCTGCCGACGATCCTTTTCCGTTTCATAGCCGGAACCCTGGCGGACCGCGGGAATAAAAAGCGCATCATGCTGCTTGCCGACCTGGCCGCAGCCTGCGGGACGGCAACCGTCCTTGCCCTGTATTCCTTTTCCGCCCTCAGGATATGGCATCTGTATGTCATCAACATCCTGCTCAGCTTCATGAATGCCTTTCAAAATCCTGCATCCTTTGTGGCGGCCAGCCTGCTGGTGCCGGAAAAGCACTATACCAGGGTCAGCGGCCTGCAAGGATTTTCCGGCGCTGCCATCTCCATTCTGGCTCCGGCGCTGGGCAGCTGCCTGTTGACTTTCGGCGGCATGACGGTGGTCCTGATCTGTGACCTGGTCAGCTTTTCCATTGCACTTTTTGTGCTCCTATTTTTCATCAAAATCCCAGAGATCAAGCACACCGAGGAAAACGCCAAAGAGCCATTCTTAAAAAACTGCCTGGACGGGGTCCGCTATCTGCGGGATCACACAGCCCTTTTGCGCATCACCCTGTTCCTGGCTGTCATCAATTTCCTCGCCAAGCTGGGCAATGACGGGATGCTCGCGCCCTTTGTCCTGGGCAGGACCGGCAATAACCAGCAAGCGCTGGGCATGGTCCAGAGCGCGGTAGCCCTGGGCCTGCTGGCGGGAAGTCTCCTCGTCACCCTGCTGAAGCCCGCACAAAACAAGCCAAAGGTAGTTTTTATCGCCACCGCCTTCATATTTGCAGGCAACATCGTGCAAAGCCTGACCCCTCACCCACTGGTCTGGTCCATCGCCGCTTTCGTCTCCTATATGACAGCGGCCATCATGAACACCAATCTGACCGCAATCATGCGCGAACAGGTGCCTCCCGAGATGCAGGGCCGCGTCTTTTCCGCAAAGGATACGCTGCAAAACTGCACGATCCCGTTAGCCCTAGTTTTAGGCGGCATATTGGCGGACTACGCAGCTGAACCGTTTATGTCGTCGGATTCCCCCGCGCAAAAGTTTCTTTCCCATTTCTTCGGCTCGGGAAGCGGGGCCGGAATCGCCGTCATATTCTTCTTTGTGGGCATCCTGGGCATTGGCATCAGCCTCTCCCGCCTGAAAAAGCCGGTTTACAACGAGCTAAACAAATAATCCCCAAAGCCCGCCGATCAAAAACCCGCATAAAGCCGAAAGCCGGAGGCCCCAGGGCCTCCGGCTCAATTATTTGTGATACTTTCCACCCTCCCGGATCTGGAACCCCCGGTAAATCTGCTCCAGCAGCATCACCCGGGCCAGATGGTGGGGAAAAGTCATAGGCGACATACTGAGCCGCACCCAGGCCTCCTTTTTCAGCCCCTCGTCCAACCCGAAGGACCCGCCAATGAGGAACACCAGACATTTCTCCCCTCCGGATGCGGCGTCTCCCAGCAGCCCGGCAACCTCCTCGCTGGACCGAAGCTTCCCCTCAATGCACATAGCAACCACAGCGGACGCCGGAGGCAGCTTAGTCCGTATAGCCTCCGCCTCCTTCGCCAAAGCCCTCTCAATCTCAGCAGGAGCAGGATTCTCCGACAGCCTCTGCTCCGGCAGCTCCACAATTTCCAGCTTGCAGTACCGCCCCAGCCTCTTGGCGTACTCCGCCGCCGCGTCGATGTAGAACCACTCTTTCATCTTGCCTACGCAGATCACCATTACCCGCTGCATCGCACACCCTCCAAACAATACGCCTCGCTCATCACAGCCTTAGGCGCGGCAGCCAGCGAGACGGCAAGCCCCGCCTCCCTCAGCGCACTCCCCACCGTCTCCAGCGCACACTGGGGCGTGTTATTTTCATCGCTGAGATGGGCCAGCAGGATAGCCCGTGTCCCCGCCCGGACGCTCTCCACGGCAAACTCCGCGGCAGCGTCATTGCTCAAATGCCCCTGCTCCCCCAAAATCCGTTTCTTCAACGGATAGGGATACGGCCCGGACCTTAACATCTCCACATCGTGGTTGCTCTCCAGCACCAGAATGTCCGCCCCCAGCAGCCGCTTTCCCGTCTCCTCCACAATATACCCGGTGTCGGTGAGATACCCCACCCGCCCCTCCGGCACAGCGAAGTGCCACGCGGCGCTCTCCCGGCAGTCGTGGCTGGTGGGCAGAATCTCCGCCTCCACCGGCCCGAAGGACACGGTCTCCCCCAGCTCCATAGCCCGCAGCAGCGGCTCCACCCCCGCCAGCCGGTAGGCAAGCTGCCGGGACACAGCGGGGGTGCAGAAGATAGGGGTGCGGTATTTCTTAATGTAAGTAGCCAGCCCGCCGATGTGATCTGTGTGCTCATGGGTAATAAGAACCCCGGCCAGATCCTCCGGCGTCAGACGCAGCGCCGCCAGCGACTGACAGATCCTCCGGCAGGAGATCCCCATGTCAATGAGCAGATGGGTCCCGCCGCAGGAGAGCAGCGCCGCATTGCCGCTGGACCCGCTGGCAAAGGTGCGGATGGTGGTCATGGTATGTACCTCATTTTCGCGTACAGGCCCTTTCTAAAACCAATTCAACATATTCCTGGATTTTCATGTCCACAGAAACCCAGTCATATTCCTGCAAAGGAAAGACAGAATCCCCCTCCCGAACAGCGGATACAGGCAGGGATATTCCGGTGTCCCACTCCTTGTCATAGGGCACGACGGCGCATTGGATCGTCTCCAATGCGTTGGCAATGGTGTCATTCACCATTGCCTTGTAGCTTTTCAACGCCCAATCGCCGCCTCCGCCGTGGGAGATGATCCCGGCAGGCAGACGGTAAAGCTCCGATTGGTAGGCGTTATCCTTCCACCAGTGCAGGAAGGTAATTTCCTCCATTTTTTCCAGCAGCATACACAGCTTCGCGGGAATAGGAGCATAATGCGGCGAGACAATAAAAAGGGCGTCCGCCGCCGCCAGTTTATCATAAATTCCGTTGAACGCCGCATCCTGACAGCAGCGCCTGCTGTCGAAGCATCCCCCGCATCCGACACATGGAGACAGTGGAAAATCCCGCAAATCAAGAATTTCGCACGAGGATTGCCCGTGCTCCACCGTATCTGCAATTTTTCTGCAAATTTGCAGGGAGACGCTCTGCCCGCCGCTGCGGGCCATGTTGGACGCGGATATACAGACTGTATTCAATGTCTACCTCCATCAAAGATCACAGCAAATTCATCCCAGGACAATATTCCTGAAATCATAACTGATAAAGGCGTTCAGATATGTAATGCCGCCCTGGGACTTGAAGGCCCGGTAGGTGGCGGCATTCGCCAGCGTCAGCAGGACGAAGAACTGCTCCGCCGCCTCCAGCTGGAGGGGCAGCATAGCCTGGGCGGTGTTGCGTCTGACAAGGGCCAGGGAGGAGATGGTGCAGGCGGTGCCGGGCAGGGTGGCATCCATTTTCGGCAGATCCCGGCAGATGTCCAGCATCTCCCTCTGGAAGGACCTGGCGCGGCCGGTGCTGAAGTAGTAGACATTCCCCCTGGTGAAGGTGGTCACCCCCCGGTAGACGGCCAGATCCCCCCGTGGAAGCCGGGCCCTGTCCGCGTCCGTAACGGAGCACGCCCGGATAATGGGGTCGATCTTATTCCGGAACCGCAGATAAGCGTCAGCGGTCATCATTACGGTATACCTCCTAAAAAATCCCATCGACATCCAAAACAGCCCGGAGCCCGCAAAAGTGCGGCCTCCGGGCTAAAAAAATCCGTATGGAAGCGGGTCACCCCACGTTGCCGATCACATGCTCCTCCTCCGGCACTTCAACGGCCTTGATCCTGCCGCCCACGCCCCGGATCTTGCCGATCACATCCTCGTAGCCCCGCTCGATATACTGCACGTTGGTGATCTCACTGATCCCGTGGGCCGCCAGGGCCGCCACCAGCATAGCCGCGCCGGCCCGCAGGTCGCAGGCCTCCAGCTGGGCCCCCGTCAGGCGCTCCACGCCCTCGATGATGGCCAGGTTGCCGTCCACCTGGATCTGCGCCCCCATGCGCTTGAACTCGTCAGTATAGCGGAACCGGGTGTTCCACACGCTGTCAGTAATAATACTGGTGCCGTGTGCCAGACAGAGTGCCGCAGCGATCTGGGGCTGCATGTCAGTAGGAAAACCGGGATAAGGCATAGTCTTGATGTTGGTACGCACCAGAGGCCCGATGCGGCTGACCAGCAGGCTGTCGTCCACCTCCTGGATCTCCACGCCCATCTCGCTGAGCTTGGCAGAGATGCAGTCCATGTGCTTGGGGATGATGTTGCACAGCTTCACCTCTCCGCCGCAGGCCGCCACGGCGGCCATGTAAGTGCCCGCCTCGATCTGGTCAGGAATAATGGTGTAGCTGCCACCCCGCAGGCGGTTCACGCCCCGGATCTTGATGACGTCGGTGCCCGCGCCCATGATGTTGGCCCCCATGGAGTTGAGGAAGTTGGCCAGATCCACAATATGGGGTTCCTTGGCGGCGTTCTCAATAACGGTCATGCCCTCCGCCATGGCGGCGGCCAGCATGATATTGATGGTGGCCCCCACGGAGACCTTGTCGAAGAAGATACTGGCCCCCTTCACCCGGCCCCCGTTGGCCTCGGCCATAACGAAGCCGCTCTGGGTGTCCACCTGGACCCCCAGGGCGCGGAAGCCCTTAAGATGCTGGTCAATAGGCCGGGTGCTGCCGAAGTCACAGCCGCCGGGCAGCGCCACATCCGCCGAGCCGAACCGGCCCAGCAGCGCGCCCAGCATGTAGTAGGAAGCCCGGCAGCGGCGTGCCCGCTCGTAGGGCACCCGGTCATTGCGGGCGCAGGTGCTGTCGATCTCCACCGTGTGGGGGTTGATATAGCGCACCTTGGCGCCCAGGTCCTGCAAAATGCTCAGCAGCAGCGTCACATCGCTGATCTGGGGCATGTTCTCGATACGGCAGGGGCCGCTGACCATGAGGGCAGCGGGGATGATGGCAACGGCGGCATTCTTCGCGCCGCTGATCTGGATCTCTCCAAACAAGGGCCGTCCGCCCTCGACAATATATTTATTCAAAGGATCGCACCTCTTTGTTCGTATATGCCGTGTTTTAACTCTACCGCCGGTAATGGCGGCGGTCAAACCGGCTTAAATCATATATCGGCCTATCAGGTACAGTTTACCCAGGCCACAGCACTTCATACCGCGAAAACGCGGTAATCCGTGGGCATAATCACAGATATTAAATAGTATATCAGATTTTTCCGCAAAAGCAATGGGGGGACAAGAAATTTCTTCATAAAATTTTAATAATTTCGGGATGCTTTTTGGAAAAATGAATGAAATTTCCAGAAAAGCAAAGAGCGCACGGCCAGCTGGCCGTGCGCTCTTTCTTTATGGCAGTTCAGGTTCGTCGGGCAGGCTGGGTTCGTTCTCCCCATTGGGGTTGACGTCAACCGGGTCGGGGTCCACCACCGTGGGTTCGTCAGGACCGTTGGGCCCGTCCGGTTCGGTGAAACCGGAATTGTCGGGATCGTAGACTTCCGGCTGGTTGTCATTGCCCAGCACATCATCGGGGTTCCATGGGCCGGTAGGCCACTGGAAGCCGGGATCACCGGGCAAAGGCTCGCCGAACCAGTCATCCGGCAGCATCGGTGTGGGCACATAGAACTCGTCGTGGATCGGGCAGACGCCCTTGGTAGAGAAGTAGCTGAGGTGGGCGTCGCTGTCATCCGCCAGGATAAGGCCTCCGTCGGGCCTCGTCAGGTGTTCCCGGCCCACCAGCATCACCCAGGTCTGCACCGTATCCTCAGGGCAGTAGTCCCCGGCCAGGTAGGCCTCTCCGGTCTCAGCGTCCACGCAGACCTGGACCTCCGTGTGGCAGGTGCAGGTGCCGCTGGGGACGGCGCTGGACGGGAACTCCCCGCTGATGACCCTGCTGCCCCGGTAGTCCAGTGAGCAGAGCTCGCTGGGCCGCAGGCCGCAGTCGGCGCAGACATAGACAGTGGTGATGCCCTCGGGCTGATCGAAGAAGGACTTGTTCTCCAGTCCCTCGTGGAGGGGTTCCATGACCTTCCTCCAGATGGCGGCCGCGGGGTTGATGGAGGCCACGATCTTCTCCGGCTTGTCCTTGTAGCCCACCCAGACGGCAGCGGCGTAGTAGGGGGTGTAGCCCGAGAAGTAGCGGTCAAAGTTGTTGTTGGTAGTACCGGTCTTACCGGCGATGGTCATACCGTCGAAGTACGCGCCGCCGCCGGTGCCCCCGTTCACCACGCTGCGCAGCATCTTGTTCATCATCCACGCGGTGGTCTCCTTCATGGCGGGCCAGGAGCGCACGATGGTGTCGTTGTCCACCACCACCTCGGTGCGGTCATTGTTCCAGATCTTGGTGACCAGCCGGGGCTTGTTGTAGATGCCCTGGTTGGCGAAGGCGCTGTAGGCCGCCGCCATCTCCACCGTGGTCACGCCGTAGGTCAGACCGCCCATGGCCAGAGGCCCGATGTCGATGTCCGCCGGGTCCAGATCGAAACCCAGGTTGTTCTCCATGAACTCAAAGGACCGGGCGGGAGTCAGCTTTTGCAGCGTCCGGGCGGCGACGGTGTTCAGCGAAAACTGCACAGCATAGCTGACCGTCCGGCTGCCGGAGTAGTGGCCATTGGAGTTACGGGGATAGCCGCTGTCGCGCAAAATCGTATTGATAGGATAGTCGTCGATGATGCTGCCCGGGGCGACCACGTCATATTCAATGGCGGGGGCGTAGACGCTGACGGGCTTGATGGCGCTGCCAGGGATACGGCGGGAGGTAGCCAGGTTCAATCCCCGGTTTACCGTCTTCTGCCCCACGCCGCCGGCCATGGCCTTCACGTCCCCGGTGTAGGGGTCGATGACGGTGATGGCGGATGCCATGGGCGTACCGTTGGCGGAGGGGTAATCAAAGTTGGAGGGGTCCAGGAAGACGCTGTCCACCACGGCCTGCACGGCGGGATCGAAGGTGGTCTCGATGTGGTAGCCCTGGCGGTAGAGCATCAGGGTGGCGTCCTCGCGGTTGTAGCCCTTCTGCTCCACCAGCAGGTTGATGGCCTCCTCGATGGCCGCGTCCTGGAACCAGGTGTTGATCTTGCTGGTGTCCACGACCTCCTCTTCCTCCTCCTCGTCGGGCTCGGGGTCGTCCAGTCCGTGGAGGGCCTTGTACTCGTCGGTGTCGGTAAAGAGGAGCTTCTCCGCCTTGGCCGCCCGGTAGGTGGCCTCGTCAATGTAGCCCTGGTCCAGCATCTCCTTCAGGATGATCTCCTGGCGGCTCTTGTTGAAGTCCCGGGGGGTCTTGACGGAGCCGTCGTCCTGCTTCCACTCAGCCTTGCGGAAGGGGTCGTACAGAGAGGGGTTGTTGGTGATGCCAATGATGCAGGCGCTCTCCGCCAGGTCCAGCTCGGACACGTCCTTGCCGAAGTAGGTCTTGGCGGCGGTCTGGATGCCGAAGCAGCCCGCGCCGAAGTAGACACGGTTGAGGTAGTCGGTGATGATGTCCTCCTTGCTGGTGTACTTCTCGTACTCCAGCGCGCGGAAGATCTCGCGGAATTTCCGCTTGACGGTGACCTCGGTGTCATCGTACTTGGCCCGCAGCAGCTGCTGGGTGATGGTGGAGCCGCCCTGGGTGCCGCTGCCGGTGAGGGTCTTGACAATGGCCCGGCCGGTGCTGTACCAGTCCACGCCGGGGTGCTCCCAGAAGCGCTTGTCCTCGATGGCCACCAGTGCGTTGATCAGGTGGTCGGGCAGATCCCTGTACTCGATGAGCTCCCGGTTGCCGCCGGAGTCCTCGCTGTTGTCGTAGAGGGTCAGCATAGCCGTGCCGTTGGCGTCGTACATGGTGGAGGCCAACGACAGCTGCATCTCCTCCGCCGAGACAACGCCCAGAGAGGGGATCAGGGTGGTATCCACATAGGTCATGAAGATCTTTGCGAAAATGCCCACGGTGAGCACACCGATGACGCACAGGGTAAAGGCCGTCAGAAAGATCCATCCGATGGTCTTGCCGATGAAGCGGAGTACGGGGTGCTTTTTCTTTTTCTTCCGGCCCTGGGCGGGCTGGCCGCCGGAGGACTGGATATTCCTGTTCTGATAATCGTGATCCATAATTCGGGTAATTACCTCCTTTTCCAGGTAGTGGGGGAATACGGATTTCTATCGGAAAGGGCCGTCAGGCGACCCCTACGATATACCAATTTATAGTATAACACAGCTTGTCAACTGCAAAAAAGTGAAAATTTCGGGCCATACCGGCAGGAAACCGCATATAACCGCAAAATTCTTCAAAAAATACAAAAAGGAAGTGCTGAAATCGTCAAAATGTCATAGGGAAACCCCCTTGCAATTTTAATAAAAAACGGTTACACTATAGGAGCAGGACGGCAGGCCGTCCCTGCGGAAGAAATGTGCAGGGAGGAAACTGCTATGAGTGAAGAATTTGGCCCTGATTTTATCACCGTGACCGACGAGGACGGCAACGACATCGAGCTGGAGCTGGTGGACGTGCTGGAGCACAACGGGCAGACCTATATGGCCTTCTTCCCGGCGGTGCCGGAGGAAGCGGATGAGGACAGCGACGACTACGGCATGGTGATCCTCAAGTCCATCACGGAGAACGGCGAGGAGCTGCTGTCCACTCTGGACAGCGAGGAGGAGCTGACGGAGGTCTATGACCTTTTTATGGAGATGCTTTTCCAGGACGAGGAAGAAGAGGAGTAACCTCCGCCGGACAGAACGAATAGAATAAGCTGTAAAGTGCCCTGCGGGGTGCGTGATGAGTCTTTCATTAACCCACATTTTGTTATAAGGGATGCTGGTTCATTGTCTGGTTTGCAGGCCTCCCGGCTGCCATACCTGCGGTTGGAAGTTGGAAGCAGTAAAGGGCAATGCAGGCGACCCACCTGCCTTATATGTGCAGGTTATAACAAGGCTCACACGGCTTCTGCGGGGCGCTTAATTTCGTTTGGAATGGCGTAGCCATTCCTTTTTATCCCTTTTGGGGATCATTCGGGAGAAAAATCATGAAGTTGACATATGCGATTCCATGTCTGTTTGGACTGGAGGGATTGGTGGGCGACGAGGTCCGGCGGCTGGGGCTGTCGGATGTGCGGGTGGAAAATGGCCGGGTGCTGTGCTGCGGCACAGAGGCCGATCTGGCACGGCTCAACCTCAATCTGCGCTGCGGGGAGCGGGTGTTGATCCTGCTGAAGACTTTTCCCGCCAGGAGTTTTGAGGCCCTGTTTCAGGGCACGGCGGCGGTTGCTTGGGAGGATTTCGTTCCCAGGGACGGCCAGTTCCCGGTGAAGGGACATGCCCTGGATTCTCAGCTCCACTCGGTGCCTGACTGCCAGAAAATTATTAAGAAAGCGGCGGCGGAACGTCTGGGGCGGGTTTATGGATTGAACCGTCTGCCGGAGACGGGGGCGAAATATCAGATACAGTTTGCCATTATGAAGGATATGTGTACGCTGTATCTGGATACCTCGGGAGCTGGCCTGCACAAGCGGGGCTACCGGGCGGTAGGCGTGGAGGCTCCCCTGCGGGAAACTCTGGCGGCGGCTATGGTGACGCTGAGCCGTTACCGGGGGAAGGACCCCTTCCGGGACCCCTTCTGCGGGTCAGGGACCATCGCCATTGAGGCGGCGCTGATTGCCAGGAACCGCGCGCCTGGATTGGATCGGTCTTTTGACGCTCAGAAGTGGGCGTGGCTGGACAGCAAATGCTGGCTGGACGCCGCCGGTGAGGCAATGGACAAGGAGTTTGATGGGCAATACGATATCTGGGGCGGTGACATCGATCCCAAGGCGGTACGCATTGCAAAAGAGAATGCCGTGAAGGCGGGAGTGGAGGATCTTGTCCATTTTGACGTGGCGGATATCAAAAAGTTCCGCTGTCAGGGAGAATACGGACAGATTGTTACCAACCCGCCTTACGGGGAGCGGCTCCTGGAAAAAGAGGAGGCCGAGGCGTTATATCGCGCTTTTGGGGAAGTCTATCACAGTGTACCGCCCAAGTGGCGGGTTTTGGTGATTACCAGCCACCCGGAGTTTGAGCGCTTCTTTGGTCGCAAGGCGGAGAAGAAGCGGAAGCTCTACAATGGGATGATTAAGTGTGAATTGTATCAGTTTTCGCGGTAGTTTAAGTAGATTTTGTTCAGTTTTCAAGGTTCGCCACAACAGCCTTTTGGGTAGTCCGGCTGTGCTGGCCTGGTACCGGGCCGGACATCGACTTGCTTCAGGGCCCGTGCCTCGGAGGTGGTCTTCCCTCAAACTCATTTGAAAAAGAGGGGAAAGTTGCCGGGTAAAGAGCAACTTTTCGGAAAATTTTTGTAACCGGAGGTCGGGCGCGGGGCGCTGGTTGACAAAGTGGATGGATTTGCTGACGGAAGTCCGGCGCCGCCGGCGGGTTGGAATGGGCTGTTTTCGGAGTTGTTTCAACGGCGGGTCAGAGGAGGTTACGCTCCATTGAAATTGCCCGGAGGGCAATTTCAGTCGCTGTCACGCCGATGGCGTAGTTGGTTAAGGTGCACCGTTTCCGACGGGAATGCCGGGAGGGCCCGGGGTGAGACGGTAGAGGCCAGGTCAACATCCTGAAATAGACGCAGAGCAGTAGAAACCACACCCGCAGTTCGGTAGGCCGGACGGACTACAGGATCAGCGCAAAAAACAAATTCCCCCGTAATTCAGGAAGGTTCTTAGGAAACGTAGTTTCCTAAGCGAGCTTTTGGTACTTTTCCCTCGCGGGAAAAGTACACCCCCGTCCCCGCCCCGGCAGGGGCGAATCTAAAATAAGAT
>JAAVHD010000076.1 GCA_014799915.1 Oscillibacter sp. | reverse complement strand
GAGCATCCGGCCCTGTGCAAGAAGTATACCAACAAAACATCGTATCGCCGCTTCACAGTTAAGGCGGCAAGCTGAATGGAGGTTCATTATGGATAACTCGAAACTCAAAGACCGCATGAGCGGTAAGGTACAGGAGCTACAGCCGCCTGTTGAGGTCGTAGAGGCTGTCGCCGATACCTCCCTAGCCCCGGTAAGCTCCGCTTATCTGGCCCTGACTAACAACGCACTGGACACCATCCGAGCCAACTTGAAGAGCCAGCCCCTGACGTTGGATCTCTTTGACATCGTGAAGTCCCCTTCTGGCGGCTCCACGGTGTTTGAAGTGCCGGGATTGGCTGGGAACGAGGCCGCAATGGAACTGACGGGCATCATCTTGGACTACACCACACCCAGGGCCTATTGGGATACTCCTGACCCGGTGGAAGGTACGCCGCCCGTCTGCCTGAGCCAGAACAGCATCATTTCCCACGATGGGAAAGCCTGCGCTCACTGTCCGTATAACGATTTCGGCTCCAAGGATGGAGAGAGCAACGCCAAGGCATGTAAAGAATCCGTGCTGCTGTTCCTGCTGCGGCCCAACAGTATCATCCCTCTCCTGGTTCGGGTTCCCGTGACCAGCAAGCCTCGGTTCTTGAAATACTCCACCCGCCTGTTGAGTACCCTGACGCCGATCAGCAGCGTGGTCACGAAAATCACATTGGAGAAGGCCACCAGTAAGCAGGGCAAGCCTTACGCCCTGTTTAATTTCCAGACGGTTGGTACTCTCACCTCGGAGGAAGCTGCTCAGGCCAAGGCTTTTGGTCAGCAGTTCATGGAGATCGTGAACGCCGCACAGATGGTACCGGAGTTGGCTGAGGCCAGCTAACTATAACGGCCCGGTGTTCCTGCTTTGCGGCAGGGATGCCGGGCTATTTACTTTTGGAGGAATCACTGTGAACTATAGTGAATTGAAACAAATCTTTCAGAAGCTGAAACGCACTTCCTCAAGGGAAAACCTGACTGCACATATTATCTTCACAGAAGATAGCTTCGATGAACCCTACTCTCTGTTGAGTCGCACCTATAGTGTCAGCAGCGATAACAACGGCTTTTGGACTGGCTTGATCAGCCGCTCCATCTTTGCTTACTGCCTGGATGTGACCAGCGATCAGGGCGTTCGGCTCGATTGGTATATGGAGGAAGAAGGGAACCCCAGCGGCTGGAAGGTGGAAGACTGCTATATTCTGGAGCAGATGCGGGATACGGCTGCTATTCCGGCACTTTCACGGACAGAGCAGGACGATGGAACGACCTGCTATTTCTTCGGGGATACCACGATCCGGGTCCGTGAATCCCGTGAGGATGGGAAGCTCTGTTTGGAGCCTGTGGCGGGAGATCAGGTAGCTTGCGGTGAATGGGCAGATCTGCCCATCGACCGTGTGTACGGCTACTGTACCCTGCTGGAACGGCAGTTGAAAAAAGGGGAAAGGTGATCCGGGAGCATGTATATGTTGCTGCTTGTGAATTGTGAGCGGGACGGTTTTGTGGATGGGACACACCTGCAATGGTGCTGTGCCTGTTCTTTTGAAGAAGCGGAAAAACGGGCAAGAGGAACGGAACAGGTGAACGGGAATCGAATAACCGTTGCCGTAGTGGACGAGCTATACGATCCATACGCATTGGGGCGGTTTTATAAAGGCCTGAAGAGGCTTGACAGTGGTGCGCCTATCGGGCCTGAACAAAACGTGTGATAGGAAGGTGTTGCTATGCGTGTCTTAGTAGTTGAACCGGAGCGTAGGCCGGAGGTAAGAGAAATCGACGGATCTCTGAAGTCAATGCAGGAGATCGTAGGTGGCTTAATCCAGCTTGTGTATCCGTTCGATGATCCTGTTGCCCTGGTCTGCAATGACGAGGGCAAGGTGATGGATCTGCCAGCCAACCGGGGCCTGCGGGACGAGGACGGGCAGATATACGATATTGTATCCGGGACGTTCTTTCTGTGCGGCGCTCCTGGCGACAATGACCACTTCACCAGCTTGACCCCGGAGCAGATTGAGCGATACGAGGAACGGTTCCACACGCCCGAAATGTTCTGGGGTATGGATGGCCGGATCGTCTGTCTGCCGCTGGAGGTCGATTGAGGGGTGAGAAGATGAATCCTGATAATCCATTCTATGGTAAATCTGTAGCTGTCACCGGCAAGCTAGACAATTACACCCGTGACGGTATCCAGGCACGGTTACGGGAACTGGGGGCCAAGCCTGTATCTGTGGTAAGCACACGGACTGATTACCTGATCCTGGGAGTGAGGCCCGGCAATAAGCTGACCAAGGCACTGGCACTGGAGACAACCATCCTGTCTGAACAGGAATTTGAAGCTATGGTCAGCTAGAGTAAGAGTAGTGGGGCGGTCAGCCGCTCCACTACTGCTTTATATATAGAGAAGCAAAGGAGGTCTGCCAGCTATGAGGGATATATCTGAAAAGCTCGCTGTCGAGCTGAGGTGGTCTGAGGTCTGTGACATTGTAGCGGAAGAGGTCAGGGATATCCTGGGGTTTCATGTCCAGTGCAAGGTCAATGTAATAGAAAACTCATTTTGGGATGTAACATTCATCGGCTGCCGTCTCCCCCTCCCTAAGCTCTGCCAGCTCTTACAGGCTACACGGGCTACCCCGGAGGATTGGGAAGATACCCTGCCTGACGAGGGCGGTGTAAATGTCGGCGGCCTTGGAATCGTGCTGGCTGAGAAATTGATCTCCCGGCATTTGGCACTCACCTGGGAACACCATCTGATTACTGCGGACAGCCTATGGCTGGTGGGCGTGACAAAGGACGGCTCCCATGTACCGAAGCAGGGCTAAACACTTTATCCAATTAAACCAAAATACTACAAAGGAGTTGAAGACAATGAGGGCTTTGCACCCTATGACCCAAGAGGAGCGGGAGTTTGCGGAGCAGAAGCATGATCTGGTCATTGACTATCTCCGCCGCAAGCGACTCCCGATGGACGATTTCTACGATGTCGTTATCTTCGGCTATCTCTCTGCTGTGCAGCAGTATTTCCGCAACCCGCCCGCTGGCGTGTCATTTGAGGCTATGGCGGTCCGAGCTATGAAGGATTCCATTCTCCGGGACAGCGAGTATCATACCCGTGCGAAACGCTCTGGTGTTACTGTGAGCATGGACGATACCGACAGTACACTTACAGACCCCAGGCAGGATACGGAGCGGCAGGTTGAGGGCAAGGCTCTCTTGGAGCAGGTGGTGAGCGTAGCCACTCCAAAGGAGGCCAGGATCATTAACCTCCTGATGGATGGCTTTGTACTGCGTGAAGCCGCACGGCTCCTGAAGATGCCGAGGGCCGCTGCGGTAAGCTGCATGGAGGACTTCTGCTGTCGGGCCAGTGTTGCCATTGGCTGATATGGGAGGGCAGCTATGAAAGGACTTTGGATTCGACTGGGAGCCGCTATTCAGATCACTGATGCCGAAGAACAGGCTATCTTTGGTGATGATGGGTCGAAAATGGAAGATGCTCTGCGGACTATCATTGCCGAAGGGCGCTTCTGCCCGGGTGGAGAAACCTATATTCCCAGCAAGGCTGTCCAGAAGTTCAACAGAAACTACGGTACGGCCTATGATGAAGAGGATTGGTGCTGTGATTTATGAGCATAGGGCCGGGGTCGGTGTTCATCGGCTCCGGCCTACTACTATTTTATGGAGGTAGGGTATGAAAGTCAAGGCATATATCCATAGTCTGAAAGACCATGAGCATGACCGTCATGTGCTGGGTGATGCTGAAATCATCCGGCAGATTGGCGATAACCGCTATCTGGCTGAGGTCAACGGCGTCCGGTGTACGGCGATCTTCAACGTCTTCACCGGGGCTTACTATGTTGACGATGTGTACGGCATCCAGCAGGAGGCCATCTGAAATGAAACAGTATATTTTCAACCTGAGAACAACAAAACTCGAACTTCACTTCGAGAAGTCCGAGTACGACGCTCTGACTGCGGAACAGAAGGCTGATTTGAAAAGCGCATTTCTCTGGAGCCGTACCGGGGGCTGCTGGGTGAGCAGAGCCAAGGAACCGAACCTTTGGAGAGCAAAGCAGGTAGCAGCCAAGTTGGGCTTCACAGAGGAGCAGCGAGAAGGTGAGCGTCTGTCTTTCTCTGAACAGGTGGAGCGCCAGACTGAACGCGCTGAGCAGAGGGCCGAGCGTTACGAGCAGTATGCTGAGAACGCTGCCCGGCGTGGAGCTGCTTTGCAGCAGCCTCTTCATCATATGCGTGGCGATATTGCGTTCTTCACCCAGCCGATCATCGCTGGTCATGCTGGCAGTCAGGCGTTTGCCCGTCAGCGTGAAAAGATGTTTGCTCAGTATGAGAAGGGCTTTGAGGAGTACCGCAAGAGCAGTTACTTCCAGGATAGGGCACGGACAGCCCGAGGGACAGCGGATGGAGCAAAGTATCGGGATATTGCTTATTTGGACCGCCGTATCAGAGAGTGCAAGAGCGAGATCAAGGCCAGGAAGAAAAATATCGTCCATTACGAAGAAATTCTATCTGCCATTGAGAATGGTAAAGAGCAAAAGCAGTACGACGGCACTCCCATTACTGCCGAGACGGTCACCGGCTGGCTGGAGCATGAATATGAGCTGATCGAGAAGGCCATAGACAAGCAAGCGTTTCTGGAAGCCTGTGTTGACCAATGCGGTGGTGTCCGGTTCAGCAAGGATAATATAAAGGTCGGTTATCACGTTAAGGTGAAGGATGACAGATATGCCGAAGTTATCAGTGCTGGGCCGCAGAATATCACCTACCGTATCCTGACCGGAGGTGCAAAGGGAATGGTTCTGAAAGCTGCCTATGCGGAGATCTCCGAGATCGTCAAGGCCGAGACACATCAGGAGACGCACCCCTTCACTGTCGGCGAACGGTTCACAGCGGAGCAGTACATCCGTGATGGTGATTCGCTCAGATGGGATCATGTTCACGTCACCTATGAGATCATCAAGGCTACCAACGCAACGATTCAGTTGAAGCCTATTGACAGAGACGGGAAGGTTATTACCCGGAAGCCGAAGAAGTCCTACAATGGCGATTGGTGTTTCAGTATTGACAACGCCTATGTGAATACCTTCCACAAGGCGGCTGTGGTAAGTGAGGCTGGATAAGATGAAGTATAGAAAGGAGCGACAATAATATGCAGAGAGTCAATATCAACTGGACAGCGAAAGCCCTGGTCAATCAAATGGAGAAGGGTAAGGTCAACTACGACAACGCCGTTCAGCGCAGCCTTGTGTGGGACGTTGAGAAAAAGTCCCTCCTGATTCACAGTATGATCTACGGCTATGCGATCCCTGCCATGTACTTCACCCGTGACGAGAACGGCGTTTATGACAGCCTGGACGGGAAGCAGCGGTCAAATGCCATCAGCGAATTTCTTCATGATGAGTTTGCATTGTCCATCGAAACCCCTGCTGTCGTAGATGACAACGGGGGTGTAGAAGATGTCAGCGGACTGCGTTTCTCACAACTGCCTGAGTGGGCGAGGGATCGGATTAAGGACTACAACCTTACGATCTACTATTATGAGGGAATGACAGAAACAGAGGTCAGGGAGTTCTTTCGCAGGCTGAATAACGGCAAGCCTTTGAGTGCCATTGAGTTGACCCGTGCCAACGTCCCCAGCCTGACGGTCTTCCAGCAGCTTGCCAAGCACAAGGCGATTCAGTTTGTAGTTTCGGAGGCTGGCAGGAAGCGGTTTACTGACGAGATGATCGCCATGCAGCTATACCAGCTTATCACAGAGGAATCCCCCGACTTCTCCACCAAGCCCTTCCGGGAGTGGGCCAGTAAGGTTGAGGTCAACAGTGAAACGCTGGACACGATCAACTTTGGACTGGATGCCTACATGGTGTTCGCCAGGAGCCTGATGGATGTCAACAACAAGGTCCTCCGCACCATCAGGGGCAGGACACACTTCATCAGTTGCGCCTATTACTGCTGTCTGGCAGTCGAAAGCGGCGTGGAGCGGGACGAGATCAACCGCATCTTGACCGAGTTCTTCAGCGGTCATCCCTCCACATCGTCGGCGTACAATCACACTGTATCTGCTGGCAGCGCAAAACCTACCTCGGTGCAGACACGGCGGGATGTTATGCGGTCTTTGCTTCCGGTAGCCGTGGAAGAGGAGGAACCTGATTTGAACGAAGTCAATCCTAAAGATATGGATGATCCAGAGCAATTCGAGGAGGGAAATCATGGCTCATGAATGGGGAAACTACCCGGAGAACTTCACCCCGAAGATGTACTGGGGTGCCAGGGCCATCCTTGAGCGAGTGAACGGTCGGCCTGGAAAGTCGCTGGACCTTCTGCCAGACCGTCAGAGCTTTGAGCGGTTGGATGGGAGCCAAAGGGACCCGGATACGTTTATCGACTGGATCAACACAAAGGTCCTGCCCGAACTGAGACGCCTTGCCAGAGAAAACCGTTTCTATGAGTGGAACGATCTGGTGACGATCCAGTCCGAGGATGGTGCTTTCATGTGTCAGGCAACGCCGAAGGGCAGCGGCGGGGAATATCTTTACATCGGCTGCTGGGAGGTGGAATCACGATGAAGTATACTCTTATAGAGGAAAAAGGACCGTATGCGCTTATCCTGCGGGGTGAGAGTATGACGCAGTACGCTGTTGTAAGCGGTTTGGATAAGGAAACCGGAAGCTGGAACTGGACGTGCTGCTACTATGATTTCGGAGAGTTCTCTGAGCTGACGAGGGCTGAGGCTCTTTTCAAGGCGTTGGACTACTACCTGATGCGGACGAACGAAAAATATATTTCCTGGGCCAGAATGAGCGAGATCGCTACGCTCCTAAAAGACGGCCTGATTGAAGATGATGAAGAGGAAGCCCACCGCTACATGGCTGATGTTGCCGAGCTGTCAGCTATCGAGGCTGAATACTTCGGGCTGGATATGGAGCAGTACATATCTGCCACAGACGGCGATGCTGATAGCCGCACGGCTCCGTCCAGTGCAGGCGGTGATTACAGCCCTGCCAATCCCCGGGATGCACCTGGGATGGGAGTGTCCGACTTCCTATAAGCGTTCCGTTAGGGTAAACCCAAACGGCACTATGAAAAACCGTTCCATTAGAGTTGGTTTTCAAGTTCTGGTACGTTCCAGACTGAACGCCGACCCTAATGGGACGTTTACTTTGATATGAGGGGGCTGGATATGAAGATCGGCTATATCCGTGTCAGCACACTGGAGCAGAACACCATCCGTCAGGAAGTTCTCATGCAGGAGCTTGGTGTAGATGAAGTCTACATTGACCGCATGAGTGGCAAGAACACCAACCGCCCGGAGTTGCAACGGATGATGGAGTATGTTCGTCGTGGGGATACGGTGATCGTGGAGAGCATCAGCCGCTTTGCCAGGAATACCCGTGATCTGCTGGAACTGGTGGAGCGGTTGACGGCAAAGGGTGTTGAGTTCGTCAGTAAGAAGGAGGCCATCGACACTACTACTCCTACTGGGAAGTTTATGCTGACCATCTTCGGGGCCGTGGCAGAGCTGGAGCGGGAGTACATCCTGCAACGTCAGCGAGAGGGGATTGCCATTGCTAAGGATCAGGGGAAGTACACCGGGCGCAAGGCTTCACAGCCACCGAACTTTGATCGTGTGGTTGCTCAATGGCGCAGCGGGGAGATTACAGCGGTTGAAGCTATGCGGACATTGAAGCTGAGCAAGACTACATTCTATAGGAAGGTGAAAGCGTTGCCATCAGAAGTGGTGAAATGATGTGCGGTACGAAAGATAGCCTGTAATCGACCACTCCCTATGTACTGGGACATGATTTCAGCTTCGGACGAACGTGACGGGTAGAGGATGGGCCATATCCATCCCCTACCTTTCACGTTTATTTTTTTAATCAACTCCTACAAGAGAAGATAAATCTAATAACTTTAGGAGTTGATGTTATGAGTAAATTCAAAGTTTGTGTTGATGTATGCCAATTCAAAGATGCGCCGAACGTCCCAACGATGAAAGCTATAGGTAGCTATATCGCTGATAAAAAATACGTTGTCGAAGTCAATGAACTTATCCCTTTTGTGAAACAAATTGGATCACTAGGGCGTACATTCTGTCCGTCTACGTTTAAGAATGGTACTATAAGCGTAGATACGTTTGAACAGTCACAGCTATTAACACTTAGCTTTGATAGTTTCAGCAATCCGGATAACCAAGGGGTCACATTCGAGAAAATCAAAGCAAGAGCCGAGCGATACGCTCTTCCTATCTTGTTTGCATATGATTCTTATTCATATTGGACCCGAAAGAGATTCAACATTGCATTTCTAAACGAAACTCCTCTTTATGACTTTAGAGAAGCCGAGGCCATGCAGAGAGCTTTAATGATGATATTTCCAGAAGCTGACAAAGATTGCAGTGTTCTCAAAGTATATAGGGGCGGGAACAAGTTATTGCACTTCGCTGAAGCTATGCCGACGATCAATGCTGAGTGGCTACTCATGAATATGTGCCTTCGATTGAAGAACAGGTTCGGACCCACCAACTACAAGAGGAAGATTGCCGAGTTCTCCCAAGTAACAGGCGTTCGATTGGATAATAGAAGTCGTCCTGACGTTTCTGTTGCTGAAGTTCACACTGAGCATCATAGGGAGATAACTGATGATAAGAACGTGTCAAAGTGTATTATAGAAGAAGGATCTGACGAGATCTTATCACATCATGAGTACAGGATCAACTTCAAGGATGGAAGTCCTACTGAAGAAGTATCACCAGATCAGGAGAGATCATCTACCACTAGTCTTCGTGGATCTGATGTACTCAAATCGCTCACTTCATCTTGTAGATTGTATCAAGATTTTGAATCAGGAAGTAGGAAGTTGACTCAGCAAGAGCTTCTTGGGTTGGCTACAAACCTCTCTCAAGTCAAGTCTGGACAAAAGGTTTTCAAGGCTATTCTCGGCTCGAAGGCGCATGATGCCTGGGCAAAGCGGATCGACAACTGGGATTACTACTTCTACTACGTCAAAGGGAAAGGTTCTAGGCCATGTACCTGCTTCTGCCCATACCGTGATACTTGTCACCATGGGACAGACATCTTGTCAACTGTAAAGCCCAAGTATCATCAAATTGAAAGGATTGACAACTGGGGTGTTCCCTTGGTTGAAGTAGATGAAGCGTGGAACGATTTCAATGAGAAGTTCCAAAGGGCGGTAGCGTCAGACGAACTATGCTGGCATGTTATCAAGAGTCAAACTGCCCTCGGCAAGACCCAAGCATTATTGGAATTTCTCAGGGATACTCCGCTCAGAGTATTAGTCTCTGTACCCACCAACACATTGAAGCGTGAGGAATGCGAACGAGCGAAGGCGATGGGGATAGACATTGTTGCTTCGCCATCTTTGCATGAAGTAAAAGATGATATACCTGATGTTGTTTGGGATGAGATACAGGCACTATACGATGCAGGCAAGTCGCCGATGCCTCGATTAGAGAAGGCAATCTCTGAAGACGATGTGGAATGTGCAAAGCTGTTCAAGGAATACAAACGTGAGCTTTCAGAGTTTAATAACTCGGATGGTCACGCTATTACTACCCATCGCCGCCTGACTAACATGGATGTGAGTAAGTACGATCTCATCATAGTCGATGAGGATATTATCTATAGTACCGTCATCCCTAACAGGGAGACTGTTTCCCTTTCAACGCTGAAGAAAGTGAGAAAGAAGTTAGCCGCCAGCGATCCGCTGGCAGCTAAAATCAAGAAGGTATTGAAGAAGGTTAAGGATTCTGAGTTCTTTACTTTAGATGACGAAGTTGATTGGCACAGAGCATACGCCGATATAAAGATGGCCGTCAATATACCGGCGCTATGCTCTGCTACACACTTCTGTTACCGTGTTGCTTCAAAGCAGGAGAATGACTTGACAGAGGATAGCATCACCTTTATCAAATCTGTTAAGTTTCCAGATAATAAAAAGTACATCATGCTCTCAGCCACAGCAGATGAAACCATTTGCAGGCTCTATTTCAATGAAGAGAATGTATGGTTCTACAACTGTAAAGAAGCCGCAATCACTGGGGAGCTGTGCCAGTACGGTGACAGGTCTATGGGGCGCAGCTCAATCCGCAAAGATCCATCTATCATTGAGAAAATCAAACAGTGGACAGCGTTTAATTACACGATTTCATTCAAGGAGTTTCATAAGCACTACGAGGGTGATTTACACTTTGGGAACTGTGCGGGATGCGATACGCTAAAGGGTGAGAATATTGATGTTATTGGGACACCACATCAGCCCGAGTGGATATACAAACTGTTTGCCTACTCACTGGGATATGATGTTGATGATAGCCTGAAGCCGAACACTGTCGTTACGCATAATGGATTCCGGTTTCGATTCATGACATATGAGGATAAAATCCTAAGAGCAATCCAGTTCTACATGATTGAATCAGAACTGGAGCAAGCTGTAGGACGGTCTAGATTGTTACGCTGTGATTGCAGTGTCAATCTATTCTCCGACTTCCCGTTGAGACAGGCTATTCTAAAGGAATCCGAGTACGATACCAATGAAAGTACGCAATTAGCGTAGAGACTATTAGTATACAGATCATGGTTGATAGTTATCAGGTACAACAGACCACTGCCAAACAGTGGTAGCGACCATACCACCATATACCACAGTTTACACACTATAGAAATAGTCCTTTCCTATAACTCTTTTGTAAAAATTGTTTGCAAGGAGGAATGTTTACTGTGGTTATCAACCATACATTTGAGTTGTCAATGACCTTGGACACTGACCACTTCCAACAAGTCTTCACCAGAGCCTGTGAGGGCAGCTATCTGAAGGAAGTCGATGACGAGTGCATTGACACGTCCCTGATGGAGAAAGGCATCATGGTCAGCTTTCGAGATAGTCGATATAAAAAGAAGATTCGTTTGCTCGCTAATGCGTCGCTGATCGTAGACGATGGTAACGACACTGACAAGCTGATCCGCAAGCTGGACAAGCGTATCACAGAGTATTTCGGCCATAAGTATACTTTGAATGATTTTACCCTGTCCGGTATGACTCTCACTGTTGATATTGACGTTGGCAGTCGTGTAAGTGTCTCAGATTACTTGAAGGTCCTGCGGCGTGTTGGTAGGGTGAAAGGCTTCTTCCCGGTTGATTACGAATTTTTAGATGGTGTCGATAACCTCTGTTTGAGCGGTCGAAGCAATGATATTGATTTCCTGCTCTATGACCTCAGTGCGGCAGTTATGAGCCAGCGAAGGAACGCAGACACAGGCCGCAAGCTGTTGAAGTCTATGAGCAGTCAGGTTGGTAGCATCATTCGGACACACGCATGATTCATTTTCACAAAAAGATTCTACAACCTCACAACTGACGGGGAAGGTGTATTTTATGGACTTGATAGGGGACTTGCCTTTCTTCCATGTAGCCTTGGGGTAAAGCTCAACTTCTGCAATCAGGCTCCGCATGACTTCCCGCCTGTCTTCTGCGTCCATCTTGTCATAGAGTTCTTCAAAGACAGACAGCATTTTATAGACGTTCTCCACGGTAAGTACATTTTGCTCAACCGCCCGTTTCTTCTGCTCACAAGCGGCTATCCCGTCTTCTGTATCGCAAATATCGTCATAGAGCTTATTCAAGCGACCATTCATGTCCCGCCGTTTGCGTGCTGCGTTCCTGTCCTCGTCAGCGATATTGTCAATATCCCGTTCCAAATTGGCCTTGCTCCGTTCCAGCTTCTTTAGCTTGGTTTGGAGTGTGGTCAATTCTACGTCAATGTCTGATACATCAACCTTTTGCCCTATCTGCTGCTGTACGTCCTCTGCAAATTTGGGGCTTGTGACTAACAGCTTGGTAAACTCCACAACCTCCGCTTCAATCCAATCAGCATTGATACCGTTGTTCTGACATTGACCGTTGTGTGACTTTACATGATGCCCACACACATAATACCAATAGTCCCTTGTGGTTCCATCCCTGTTTTTCGAGCGGGAAACATGGGGATACATGGTAGTGCCGCATTGAGGACATTTCAGAAGACCAGTCAACAAATGCGTTGCATTTCTACCCACCTTGGGCGCACAAGCAACCCCTACTTCTCGCCGCCTTGCCTGTGCCTTTTCAAAGACTTCATCGGTGATAATGGGTTCGTGCGCTATCTCGCTGAGAATCACATTATCAGATTTCAAGCGGCGATACTCGTTTTCTGTACCCTTGATTCTCTCCTGCCGTGTCTTCCCGAAAGCGATTCTGCCTGTATAGACTGGATTATCCAACATACGCTTGATTTGCTGTATGCTCCAATCTACAAAGTGTCTGCCGTGGGAAACCTTAGTAGGCAAGCGCGGTATCCCCAGGCGGTTCAAATGGCTTACAATGGCGGTATAGCCGCTGCCGTTGATGTATTCATCAAATACCATCCTGACAACACTTGCTTCGTCCTCTTTGACTATTAGCTGTCCGTCTACTAGGTCAAAACCGTAAGGGGGAGGGCCACCGTTCCAGCCCCCCTGCCTAGCCTTTTCCTCGCGTCCTAACATGGTTTGCGCTAAAATGTTCTCGCGCTCCATTTCTGCGACCGCGCCCAAGATAGTAAGCAGCATTTTTCCCATTTGCGTACTGCTGTCGATTCCGTCCTGCTGACAAAGCAGATTAACGCCGTAGCTCTGCAAAAACGCCAGAGAAACAAGAACATCTTTCGCATTTCTCCCGAAACGGCTCATTTTGAATACCAAAACGTAGTCGGTAACAACCCTACCCGTGGCAATATCATCAAGCATACGTTGGAATGTTTCTCTGCCTGTGATACTCTTGCCTGACCTGCCAGCCTCGATGTATGTTTCAGCTACGGTCATACCCTCAAAACTGGCCCATTCTTTCAATGAACGTTCCTGCCCTTCCAGGGAAAAGCCCTCGACCTGTCTTTCCAGGCTCACGCGAATGTAAATTACACAGCGTTTGCCCCTTCTTGTGCTGCTGTACCCGTTTTCCATTGTGTTTCCCTCCTTAGTGTAAGATTTGCGGCGCATATTTTACCAACATTTGCGCCATTACCTGTACGAAACCCTTGTAATTGAGTTCTGTAACCTTGGGATTTGATTCATACCGAATAACGGTGTAACCCTCTCCTGGCTTGCCCCAGTGAAGATGTGTAAAGCCAAACCTAACTTTGCTTGCTATCTTCCTGCATCGGCCTCCTACATTCCCCCATTTGAGGCGGGAAATATCCATCTTAATCATGCTGATTACCTCCTAATTGTACATTTATTTGCTCAATCAGATTTTGAACCACTTCTTTAACACTCTGATTCTCCACCTGAGATACAAAGCTCTGAAACTCGTCCCTGCTCTGCTGCATCACTCGCGCTGTTGCTGCGGTATCCCCTGTAACGGCCTGTAGATTCGATTTTAAGGACTGATACAGACACCTGGCAACTGTCCCTTCCAGTTCGTCATAGCTCCTGGCAGCAATCGATTTCCTGCGTCCTATGCCGTCTGCGTCATGTATCGTGGGATTGCATCTAAAGCGGTTGTTTTCGGGGTATATTTTGGCAAAGCTGGCCTTTTCCCGCTTGATTTCCTTATTCACCTTTATTCGCTGCACAAGATAATTGATATTCGGCAATGTATCCTTCTGGATTGCCGCTATCTCATTATCAAGCAAGCCAGCAACAGAGATTCCAAGGGCTTCTATCTTCCTTCTGGCCTCCAATATATCCCGCCGTACTCTGTCACCGTCCAGCCCTTCACGCTGGGCCAGTGCTACGGCTCCTGACAGCATTTTTTGAAAGCCCTCTTTTGTAGAGGCGGTGTACACAATCTTCATGTACTCTTTTGCTTCGGCGGGGTATCTGCTGCTCTCGATAATCTCCATACCCTTGTCATAGGCAACATACCGACCAGCACCAAAGAATACCTTTAAGTCTGCCTGTACATCGGCAAAAATACGTTGGCTGACAGCTTCATCCAGTAGCAGCCCTAACCTTTGCGGGGAACCTACTACAGAAGCTATTTTCTTGCTGCTCATTTGCTTCTCAAAGCGGATAACACCGTCTGTAGCGTCCCAATCTTCCATAGATTGAAACTTTTTCCCCTGTAAAATCAGTTGTTTCCGTTTGAGGTAGATGTTGTAAAAATAGTACGAATTTCCAAAGGATAATGATTCATATTTGATATTTTCCCTATCGTATCCTTTGAATTTCTTGTATTCACACTTCCGATTGTTTTCCAGGTTGAGCGAGTGGTGAAGAAGACGCATATAGAACGTGATTTCATGCAGACGGTCATAGGGTATTTTCAAGTCAAACCCTGTATCAAGCCTAACAAGCGTCCAATCCTCCGCATGACAATTTCGGGTGTCAAGTTGTAGCTGATTCCCGAAAAGCTCATGCAGCCGCCCTACCAGCTTATACATATTGTCGCGGTTGATAGTCACCATGGCTACCCGACTTCGGCCTATGACCTTTGCCACGTTGACCAGAATGTTTAGGGTGTAGCTGTGGCCTGTGAAAGCTCCATCCTTATAAACGGGATTCTTTGCGATAGATATTTCATTGATTCCGACAATCCCCGTATCCGTTATTTTTATGGCTTCATCATCCGCAAGATGGTATTTTCGCTGTATCCGTGCCACCTCCATTTGCGATATTTTTCTAGCAATATTCAATGTATGTACCTCCGCTAATGGTGGCATTTTTGCCGCCTCCTTTCTCAAAATCCGTTGTACACAGTAGCAGCTATCTTTTTGTACACAATGAAGAAGAAACCATTGGTATTACTGGCTTTTTCCCTGTACCCCTAATGTCTTCCTTATGAATAATAAGACCATCGACACAAAGATACTTATATCAGGGAGACAACGCCAGAAATACGATTATCAATAGAAATACTTTCTTCTTCCTCAATGCTACTAGCCATCAGCACCATCTACTGTTTTAGTTTCAACACCGCTACAGTAGATGGTGCTGTATGCTGTGTTAGCGGATTGTCAGTCCTCAATAATGAATAGGTCTTCAAAGCTCATTTGCAGCGCGTCACACGCCTTTTTTGCCGTTGCTGGTCTTATGGTGCGGCCTTTCTCCACCATGAAGGCCACGGACGGGTTGACCTTCATCGCCTTTGCTAGTCCTGTGATAGAGAATCCTTTTTTGATACGGGTTAGACTAAAATCCTCTTTAGCTTTGATTGTCATGGGTATCACCTCCCGTCTTCCTTAACCCTGGAATAACTATACCGTACATTTTGTATTCTGGGAACCATTGGACTGTATTGATTTTTATTCTTTTTCCTGATAGAATGAGTACAGGTTGTACCAATCACTTGAAAATGGAGATGTACTATCATGGATGAACAAAAGAAAAAGAACGCCTATTTTAGCAAACGTATAGGAGAACTACAGCGTTTACGGGGATATTCGACCAATTATGTTATAGAAAACCTCTTTTTTGATAATGGAGAACCCGTTATCAACGACCGACAAGTTTTAGACAAGTACAAATCAGGAATACGAAACCCGCAGCATTTTGAGGCTACAGTAAGAGCATTTGCAAAGTTCTACAATGTAACCACCGATTATCTTCTAGGCGCGGACGATGTTCCCAATCGCCAAATCAAATCTGTCCAAGAGGTTACAGGGCTGGGCGAACAGGCCATTAGGAGGCTCACCCAGCTTAAAGACCAATACCCCGATATATTGGCTATGGTAGACGCTATTATCGCTGGTACAGAGGAATACAAAGATATAGCTGATTACATCACCCTGTATAATCAGATTTTTGAGGACTACAAGGATTTAACCCCATCTGACACAGAGGAAACTGCGGACGATAACCTCATAGAAGTTCTGGGGCTTGCCGCTGAAATGCGTAAAGTACAAAAACGCTTCTTCCTCACACAAGCCCTGTATGCTCATTGGCAACGCATAGTTACCGCTAAACTGGCTCCAACATTTGAAAAAGAAAAGAAAATGGAGGAAGACCAGCGCAAATTTGGACATACACAGAAAGATTTTGATGCTATGTGTGATATTGACGCTTCTAGGCAAACAATCATAAATATCGCCCTTACCCCTACAGAGGACGGTATCAACGACAATTAGTGTCACCCTGTAACATGAAGATACATTTAGCGGTATATCTTTTTAAGGATTTTATTAGGATTTGTGCTATAAATTTGTCTTCTTCCTCCTAAATCTCCCCGAAGAACAACGAAAATGTTATGTGAAGAAACATTTTAGAGATAGATATAGAGCTATTCCATATATGGTGCTGGTAGCCCCTGGAAGGGGATGTCCTGATACCACCAGGACACCCCCTTATGGGTTTGGGTTCACCTCATTTTTGAGGGCATTTCAGCCCAGCCAGATAAGCAGAGAAGTCCCCAACGGCAAAGCTGGCCCTGTGCTGCTGCTCCTTCCACAACAGCACAGACAAATCATTTTCCGATTCTGCCAGATAGTCCCAATTCAACAGCTTGCCAAACTCTGCATCATCATAAAGGGTAACGTTCTCGGCGGGGATAATGCGGTTTCCGTCCTCGTAGTGCATGACCGCGCTGGCCTCCTGGGATTCAGCCAGAACGTGCCTATAATGGCTCTGGTAGTCCAGCAAGTACAGATTGCCAATGACTGCATCACCGTCAATCCCTGTAACCGCTACGGCAAAGAGGATAATCGGCTCTCTGGTCTGCTCCCGATAGAAGCGGAAGGTGTTGCTTTCCCGTGTAGCTTTCAGAAAGATATTCCGCTCGTCCAGCAACCACGTCCCCATAGTCCTGCACAGCCACAGAAAGGCCCTGGACGGCCCTTCCGCTGCGGCCCGAAGAATATCCTTGTCCGTGTCGAAGTCCTCCTTGTAGGCCCTCGTATGGGCCTGTACAATGCCGCCCATAGTCTCAAACAGATTCACGCCCTCGAACTTGATATTAGTCTTGTTATTCATAGCTAACTCCTCCTTAAATTAAAAAGGCGAAATCCTCAGATTCCGCCAGTTTGTCGATGATTTTCATAGCTACTTTCTGCGCGGTATCCGCTACAACTGCTAACTCTCCCGCTTCTCCGCCCCAGCTTGCCAGATAGCCGCTGCTATACCTGGAAACGTCCAGCCCCAGGCGGTGTGCAACGATATAGGCCACGCTCTCAGCCACAAGCTCCCTATGGGGCCTGGAAATGTTTTCATCAGGATTCATAGCAAAATCCACGGCGTGACCGTACTCGTGCAACAGCGTTTTAATGCGCTGCAATGCTTCCAGGTCAGAGCGGATAGAGATAACGCCTGTGCTGATGTTAAAAGACCCCTTAGAGGCCGTTCCCGTAACTTCCCGTATAATGTGACCCTGGGCGGCAATAACGGCTTCAAGCTGCTTGTAAAGGGCTTGCTCGTCCGCGCTGTTGCCAGACAAGCCCTTAACCAAAATGGGAAGATGCTCGTCGCTCCCGTCCGTGTCGGCAAGGTCGAAAACGTATTTCACGGTAAAGCCAACCAGCACATTTTTCGTCACTTTCTCGCCCTTTTTGTCCTGGTATTCGCTCTTGTCGGCGGGTTCCTTGTATTCCTCAACCTTTTTGATGCACGGGGCCAGGATAGCGATTCCTTTCGCGCCCTTCTTAACGAAGCGGTCAAGCTCACGCCACGCTTTGTAGCCTTTGACGTAACGGGCTTCGGGGTTCTGCGCACGGATAAGCAGCACATTTCTGGCAGAATAGCGGTAGAATTTCGCTTGAAACGCCAGATATTGCAACCAATCCTCGTTTGTGCGAATGTTCTCTACAGCAGCCTCAATCTTTGCAAGGGCCTCTTTTGTCTTCTCCTGGTTCTTATTCATGGTTAATACCATCCTTTCTTGCCATTTTAGGCATAAAAAATAGAGCAGTTTAACGACATACTCAGGTCGTGACTTGGATTAGAACGGTAAATCGTCCTCGTCAAAGTCAATGGGTTTATAGGGCTTAGGTTCGTTGCGGCTGGCTGGCGTGGAGCGGGTAAACCACGATTCCACATAGTCCCACGCTTCATCTGTGACTAACAGGCAATCGCTCAGCCCATAGTCACCCGTACACTCAGATTCCCACATGATTTTCTCCTTTCTTTCCGTTTTTGGCATAAAAATAGGGGTTTAGGCTTGCTCAGGCAACAAAAAAAGCGGCTACCTCAACGCCTTTTACAACGTCAAGATAGCCGCTCTACAGAGGGGGTGGGGTTTGCAACGATTTGTTCCATTAAGGGTTAAAAGTAGGAACAAGCGGAAAAATTTATATAATTTTTTTGCTATATGTGGCGCTTTTGATTACCGCAAATAAGCGGTAAATCTAAGGCCAACAGAGGCGTTTATAAGGGCGTTCATCATCCCCGCTATATCATCAGCGGGATATGGTTTAAGGGGCTGTAATAGCTTCGGATTACCCAGAAGAAGGCTAATAATGGTTAGTAGGGAATAGGCCATAATGAACGCAATGATATAATCCATTTCACGGCCTGTTGCGTCATTCAGTACTTTCAAACGGTTGATTTGAGTGTCATAGCTGTACTTGTTCAGCACGATTTGTATTGTGGGATTCTTCCTCTTTTCCTCGTCCAAATTGTTGATTCTGGCGTTACAATCCTGTTGAATGAGCAGCCATAACTTTGATATATCTACCTTGGTAGTATCGAATTTCATATCATCCAGCGCATGAAAAATGTGCATCAAATATGAATACTCGTACAGTATAGCCAGAATATTTCCTTCCATGGCGGCGTTGTGGTCTGCTAATTGGGGATTTCTGGCCCGCTTCTTCTGTATGGTCAATTCCAAGTTCTTGATTGCTTTGTCGCTGCCGACACTGGTTACATCCTTACTGAATACCAGTGCTTCACAGAATTGATTTAGGGCCTTATCCTGGGTGGTAAGAGGAAATTCCCAACAAATAGGCTGTGCTTTCAGATAGTTCAATAGTTCTTCTTCAATGGATAGATTAGGCTTGCTGGGGGCCTTGGAGGGTGGTGTAGGAGCTTGCTGTGCTGGGGTGGGGGTAGATGCTTTAGGCTGGCTCTGCGGTGATTCGGAATTTTCCTCTCCCACAAAATTTTCCTCTTCCACAAACTTGGTGCCAGGGCAACCACATGAAGAACATTTTTCAGGGGGTGTATCACCCTCATATATGCACCAGCAATCACAACAGACCCATTTCTTAATAATTCCTTCTGGTATGCGGAGAAGGTCATCATCGGGTATCCTTCTAATCGCTTCTTCTAATGTAATTGGTGTGTCCTCATAGAAAAACATCCAGCCCGTTTCTGTCATTTTGGTTGTTATCCCATAAGGGTTTAGACGGACGTTAAGTGAACTAGTATGTTCACTAGTTAATTTTCGTAGCTCTTTGTTGTTATATGCACATTTACATATACTATTGCAAACACGCATTATTCTATATAACTCTGCTAGGAGGGAAGGAGGATTCTTTGAGTTTATGCGCTTTGTTTCATCACATATGTCATAGCATTTGCAAGACACCCAACTGATAGGATAATCATTATCAATATCTTTTTTAGTATAGTTTGAAACATCTACTGAAAAACTCTTATAAAGATGATTTTCGCCGTATTCATCATGGTAAAAAATTGGATACTCCATGTAATATATAACATTACCACAAATTGCTATGTTATCAAAATTTGTTTGGAAATAATTATTTCTATCTATTTCAATTCCATCTAATTCCTCACAATCAGCGACATCATCATATGGCATGGCAATTTGCAAACTGTTATGAATCCATACACCTGTTATCCCATTTCTTATCACTAATTCAGAATTTTCAGAACTAATGCGTTTTAAGTCGAAACGTATTTTTTGTAAAGTCTTTTTATCACCTGTTGACTCTTTAATCTCTCGTGCAAGTTTTGATAATAAATTGTCGAGTTCAAACAATAGGTCACCAAATTTGCGATAATATTTTTTCAGTAACTTGGTATATTCATCATCGTTAGAAGTCGCCAGTACGTGATTGCTCTGCTGTTGTTGCATGTTTTTGGGCGTTGCATCGTTTCCATTCAGCCAATTCCAAATTTTCCCTAACATATTTCTAGTCCTTTCGTATGAGAGTAAATTATGACTGTTGTCCTACAGCTACAAACTGTATCTTAATTCCCTAATTCGCTACGGGTATTTTAACAGATAAAATCCAGATTTGCAACACTAGGTTACATTTTTGCCTATAGCATAGGGTAGAATCCTCAATAGGGGGTGATACCCACGAAAAATCAGCGATTAGCGGCAAAACTGAAAGAATTACGCAAGGTTTACGGCTATAGGCAAGATGATGTTGCCGCTGTCCTGGGCTGTGTTCGTCAAACCTACAGCCATTACGAGCGGGGTGCGAGGACACCTGACCATGAAGCCCTATTTAAGCTGGCTGGCCTCTATCATGTCTCTGTCGATGATTTGATGCAGCTTGCCGTGGAGATAGACCGTGACGAATGCTTTGACGCTCCCCCGCCCACACAGTCCAGCGAAGATTTAGCGGGGTTCCTGGAATACTTCAACAATCCTCATAATCAGAAGAAATTTCAATATTTCGGCAATCTGGAAAAGGAATTGATTTACTATTTTGAAAAGCTGTCTGACGTTGACAAGCGAGAATTGATAGAAATAGCGAAGATTAAGACACGAAAATAGCCAGAAGTAGGACTATAAAATCCTTCTTCTGGCTGTTTTTAAGTGGGTTTTACTCTGCTGACTCTGTGCTGTAAATCAATCATCTTCTATCCAATCAGCAACAATGATTACATTGTAAATCTTAACCAAACGAACATACACCGTTCTACCATTTAGGACACCGCTATAAACGCAATCTGATTCCCCTTCGGGAAATGTGATTCCACTAAACATCTCAACCAATGCGTTGCGAAAATCTTTATTACAACTACGCCGTAGTTGACTTCTGGGAATGTTCAAATGGCTCTCGCAAAAACTGGTAAACGCTGTATATGTATTAACTACATATTTAGCGTACTGCTGGTTTAATCTAAATATTGTACTTTCACACAAACCGCCTTTTGGCAAGATGTCCCATTCATTTTCCTTATCTCGCTTACATATATCAACGCCCTCTTTTGCATAATTCATCAAAATATATAGTTCCTTTGACCTTACGAGCAAATATTTGTACCCCTCAAATCTGATGATAACAAGATATGTCTGTGCATTAGGAACGTTATTTACTGTGTTCATAACATTGTCTTTGCTTATATGAACAAATACATCTGCATTTCTATCCGTAAATGAAACCATATGTTCAATATCCCGTTTAAGTTTCTCCATTAGGGGACTCATCTTCATCTCATAATAGTCATTTACACAAATATGTCCTGAGCCTCCTTGATGAAAGATAACGTGGCTGTTTTCTTTCATTTTGTCGTAAATCGGGTAAATATCTGTATAAGTCATATGAATAGCCTCCAAGTATTGTACTTTGTTTTAGTCACTTTTTGCCCTATGCTTTTTGAACCTTTTGTCAGGTGGCTTTTGAGCATTGGCGGGGATAAGCCAGGTTTTCCCTTTTTTGATTGCTCCTGCTATCCGTCCTTCTGCACATAGAACTCCGATTCTGCGTGGTGTGATACCCCAGTACTCAGATAGTTCAACCGCTGTCAGGTATTCCATGTTTGTCGCTCCATCCATGCTGTATCCATACGATGCAGTATTATACATCATGTATCGGAATAAAGCAATAATAATTTCCTCTCTCAGGATAGGGAGAAATGCCAGAGGGGAGATAGGGGTGAATTTGCCTGTGGGAAACTCGCCAGAGTTTTCCACAGGCAAAGAGGGGGAAGGGGGGAGATGGCATTTCTCGCTTGCTCTTTGGCTCCCCCCTTCCCCCTCGACCACCACCAGAGGCACGTTAGACGCTTTGGGCCAGTTCTGCGGCCTTTTTCTCCGCTTTGGCACGAATTAGGGTAGATTTGCTTATCCCCGTCAATGCAACAACCTCTTTGTAGCTATGGCTCTCTAAAAGCTCTACAGCATGGTTTATCTGCTTCTTGCCGTATGTCTTGGGCCTACCTTCCCGAAAATCGTCCTTCTGCTTGGCTATGGCCTTGCCGCCCTGGGTACGTTCGATAATCATCGACCTTTCAAACTCGGCAAAAGCCAGCAGATTTGTCACAATCAGCCGCCCCATAGGAGTATTTTCGATAAGGCCCATATTCAAGATATGGATTTTCACGCCTTTATTCAACAGACGGTCGATGTACTCTAACCCCTCCTTGGTGCTGCGGCAGAAGCGGTCTAACTTGGTCACAATGACAAAATCGCCCTCCTGGGCCTTATCCAATACCTGATTGAATAGGGGCCGCTCCTTGGCTCCTGAGTAGCTTTCAACGGTGATTTCAGCGTCAGAGTAGACCGCTAATATGGCGTTGGTCTGTTCCTCAATGCTGTTTCCGTCAAGCTGGCCTTTGGTAGATACTCGCGCATAACCGTATTTCATGGTAGTATGCTCCTTCCTGATTTTGACTTTTGGGTATAAGAAATGACACCGCTCAAACCCTTGCAAATCCAGGGGTAGCTGAACGGTGTCAAAACTTTTAAGTTATGGGTATTTTGTACTCTTTCCGCCTGTACTCAATAGGCGGCACAATTTATAATCTGTAGCCCTTTTTCAGAGGCATAGCGTACCGTGTAGGCGGTTCCCCCTCTGCTGGAACGCTGATAGCCCACACAGACAGAAGACGCATTGACAAGATAGCGATTCCGTTTGTAGTAGCAGCCTCTACTATAGTTCTGCTGCAAATGGATAACCTCAGAGGCGGCGGCTTTCAAGTGGTGGTATTCGGCTATGTCTTCCTCTGTCCAGCCTGTTTCGTGCTGATACTGATTCCAGAACGGCAACACCAGCACCAGCCGCACAAGGGGATATTTCTCTTGTAGCCGTAGTATTACCCTTGATGCCAGAGCGTCAAAGCCTCTGGCACCGCCAGCACAGAAGCATAGATAACCTTGCTGTATCAATCCCTCTGCAAGCTCCGTTACCCTGGCCTCTACCGCTGCTGTGGCCTCTCCAATTTGCCGATGCCCTGTAAAGCATACTGTTTGACCTTTGTTGTTCATTGTTCATGCCTCCATTTCCGAAAGTTGCCCTGTTGCGCATACTTCTGATTCTATCATCATACACTTAGTAAATCAATATTCATCCTATTATTAGGTCATTTCGCCTATTACTGCTATCAGATATGATGTTATCAGTAAAGGGTAGGTGGTGATGGAATGCAGGACAAGGAGCGCAAGCCAATCAATATACAAATTGGCGCAAACATCAGGAAATACCGTGAATTGTGCGGATACTCAAGGGAGATACTTGCTGAAAAGTTGGGAATATCCCCGCGATTTGTTGCAAATATTGAGGTAGGGGCGGTTGGTGTCAGCCCAACTACCATAAAGCGGGCTTGTGAAGTCCTGGGGATTTCAGCGGACAGGCTTCTATGGGATGATGAAACAGACCTGGGTTTGGATGAACGTGTGAAGCATATCCCCAAGGAATACACCGCCTTTCTTCACAGGTCGATTTTGGCTCAAATAGAGATGATAGAGCATTTCATAGCAGAAAACCAAGAAGGAGAGGAGGATTGACCCCCTCTCCTTTGATTTATGCGCTTTTTACCGTCCTGCTCCCCGCGCAACCCCGTCTTGTTCACCACGCGCCCCAAGAGAGGAACGCACCACGTCACCTAATCGCCGTAGGCGTAGAAGGGCAAAAAAATAGAAGGTCTTCAACCTTCCTCGTCCTGTATGATTCCGAAATGCCTAAATGCGTCCATGATAGCGGCCTCTCTTGCTGGGGAACATCTGGCCTTGTCTGGCTTATGCTCTCCCCGCACAAGTAGACCGCACTTCTCCTTAATCTGGGCAACATCAAGGTTAGAGGGCTTTAATCCAGTGGTTTCCCGTACATATTCCCTGATTTTCCGATAGCTTATGTATTCTTCTTGCTTATATAGGCTCTCTCTGCCTACAGCCATAGTGACTTCAATCGTAGGTGTATCACGTTTTTGTAAAAATAGTTCATTCGTCCAGAGGTACGACTAACCAAACCTAAAGCTATCCGAGCCTATGCGGATACTGCTGATACATCAGGTCAGATCATGGAGATGATGAAGAACAGCCAGAGTACCTTCCTGGATACATTCGCTCGGGTGGTCCCTTTCGGTGATTTTCGCAAAAAGGATGCCGCCATGGAGATCATTCGGAGCGAGGTCAGGGATAACATTATGAGAAGAAGGATGCTACGGCTGCTAGCCTTGATTCCTGAGAAAAAGTCGCTTTACCTCGCCCGGAAGGAGATGAATTGTCGGGATGTGGATAAGGTTGTGGAAACCTTTGCTCGGATCAATCTATCTCCCGTGACCCTGAGCAAGCGCCATGATGTAAAGCACTTGGAGAACCTTTACTCATTCTTCTTATAATTGCAACGAGGTTCAAATAGTGTTGACAAGCCGTATCTCTATGCCGTATAGTAAGAGTATATTCTTTCAAATGGAGGGTATGGACATGGCTAGAAAGACAGCGGACGAACGCATTGCTGCGATTGACGAGAAGATCGCCAAGAAACAAGCTGAGATCGAAGCTCTGGAGGCGCAGAAGCAAAGGCTCCTGCATCCCGTTAATATGAAAACGGTGATGGCGGCAGCGAAGGAAGCTGGGCTTACACCGGAAGCTATTGCAGAGAAATTAGGATTGGATGTGTAAGTAAGAGGGGCTGCTCGGACAGCCCCTCTTACCTGTTTTATTGATCTGCGGTCAACGCCTGGTACATCTCATTAGCTCCGCCACGCACTTGCTTGCGGTCATGTCCTTGATTGAGAATCCGTAGGCCAGCATCATAGCCCTATCGTTGTTCTGGTGAGCCTTGCGCAACTTCGGGGGCATAGTGGTTTCATCATAGAGATCGGCAAGACTGGTAGCCGGGTAAAGGGCGCGGGCATCGAGAATCGTCTGAGCGGTCTGCTCGATCACGGCCTTCTACTTGTCAATGGGAGTGGGCTGGGGGAATCGTGAAAGCCTCTGGTAAAGTTCAGCTAAGTATGGTATAATGAGGAACCGAACACCGCTCGCCCTTCAGCCTTTCGCAAGGAATAGGTGTCGGTGGTCAGGTGGAGGATTTCTGTTTGGGATTTGGGAATCTCCTTATAATGGGCCCCCCCGAATCCCAAATTCCAATGTGGAAGGATGTAGTCTATGGTATATAGTGATAATTTCACGGTGCTAACTGATGAAAAGAAAGCGCAGTACAAGGTTGATTTCTGTATAGGTTGTGCGCTATACGACGAGTGCGAACTGGTGGAAGAGTACACACGGTTCAGAAACAGCCATTCCCCAAATCCAGAATCAACGATCCCACAGGTTTCTGGTGGCATCCCCAAAGTCAAGGCGACGGTTCGCATTGGAGGCCGCGAGATCACTCCCTTGCCCTCCAGCGGCAGCCCTGTTATCGGTGGCTCTGGAACGGACAGGCTTTCCTACAATCATGAGGAATTAAGAGATGGCTGCATTATGAGCAACCGACATGTCTACCCGATACCGTGTGGCGAACAGCGGGTGGCTGATGGAGTCGGAAAGCATTACCAGATTGAACTCCGAAAGGACTATACTCTTGATATTGCGACTGGCACACCGGACAGATGGGAACCGTCGCAGCCTGTGTTTATCTCCGCTCAGACAGGCCAGGGAAAGAATTTCTTTATAGAAAACACACTGATCCCCTATGTAAGAGATGTGTTGAACTATAAGAACAACACTGACCAGAAAGTTCTAATCCTTAGCAATCGGCTGGCCTTACAGCAACAAATTAAGAGCCGTCTCAAGGGAAACGATGACATAGACGATGCGGAGGGGCGTATCTATCACTATGGAGATTGCGCCGATGTGATGACATACCAAAGCCTGTTGCAACGAGAGGAAACTCTAAAGAAGATACAAGCAAAGGCTCACTCCAGATACATCTACACCATCTGTGACGAGGCTCATTTCTTTACCTCTGATGCCATGTTTAATCCCCACACGTCTGAAATCCTGTCAGCTATCGTCAGGCTATTCCAGAACGCTATTAGAATTTACATGAGCGCAACGCCATACGATTGTTTAGAGTACATAATCAAATACGAACGTGAGTATCGGTCGAACTCCAACAAGCCTCAGTACAAAGACGAGAGTTCCCCAATGGCGTTTTACCATTTCGAGCGTAACTATAGCTACCTGGATGTTAAAGCATACTCTTCCATCGCTGAGCTATATGAGCAGATAGTTAAGAGTGTCAACAAGAAGAAAGAGACAGATAGGGAGAAGTGGCTAATCTTTATCGACGACAAGGAGAAGGGGGAAGCGGTAAAAGGGAAACTGCTGGCCTACGAGAAGGAACGCGCAAATGAACACGGCTGGCCCCAAGTCCTTAATGGTGCTGATGAAGAAACTGCGAAGGACGGAAAGGCAAAGGGGGCCAAAGCCACAGCCAAAGCAGAACGAATCCTCGTTGCAAATGCTAAAAGCAAGACCGATGAATCCTATATGTCGATGGTCAAGAGCGAAGAACTAGGTAAGGGAACATACGTGCTGATTACAACATCCGTCCTTGATAACGGAGTCAATTTGAAGGGTATCAACAATGTTGTTGTATCAGACATGGCAAAGGTTAAGTGTCTGCAAATGGTTGGAAGAGCCAGGACCTGCGGTGAAGATGACCGGAAGACCTTGTATATTAAGAGGTTTGGTGGCGGCGAGGTTGGGGACCGTTTGAAGGGCTTCGATAGGCAAAAGGCGGCTTACCACAACTACAATCTAGCTTATGGAGAATCCCGTGACTCGCTCCGGTCAAGGACGAGGGATATAAACGAGTTCCTTGATAAATATTATCACGGCAGCAGTGATGATTGGTATGATGCAGAGCATTGGTTTGGTCATCCCGTAAGTGATTCAACTAAACTTTACTTCAACGAAATAGCTAAGTCTCTGCTAGATAGGCTTGTCCCACAGTATCAGGCCATCTATAATGAAATGCTTGAAGAAGGCCCCAAAGCAGGTGAACCGCAAGCACAGGAAGGAGTAAACCGAACTGGTCAGAAGTACTTGGAGTATCAGTTCTCTTGGTTTGGAAAGACATACTGCAAGGACGATGATATGACTTTCGCTGATAAGGACAAGGATAAGAAAGCGTTCATAGCTTTCCTCGAAGCATACGCTGATAGCGGTGAGATAATAGACGGCAAGGAGCAGATGGATGCGTTCTGTGATAAGTTTACGACACTATACGATGCAGTGTATCCGAGAGCTACAAAGGATAAAGATCGCTCGTATAAGCACTTGAAGATGAACATTCTTCTGAAGGAACGCAGCCTGGAATACGAGATAACTGGCCAACCCCAAAACGGCCCTTGGCAAGTAGTTAGAACGAACATTACCCCCTAAAAGTCCAGCGTTAAAATAGCACAGGTGTGACCGGGATTTTCGATAGCTATAGTGATCGGGAGTACCTTAGGGTACTCCCGGCTTTTTTCCTAATGCAATCATTGAGATAATCCGACCTGCTGTATCATCGTCCGTGTGCTTTACCAGATAGGGGATAGTCAATAGGAATTTCTTCTTCTTCACTCCAGAGATCCCCCTAATGTCAGACCAATAGAAGGGTTTACCCTGCGCTCTTAATCTCTGATATGCCCAGATGATCTTCCTGGCCCAGCTCTCAGGGTATGATTCTGTATATTGCTCGAAGATAGCCTTGCACCTTGGCATGTTCTCTAGCTGATGTCCCAGCAGGTTCATCTCCCGATACACAAGCCGTTCTGATACTCGTTCGGGTCTGCCGTTCTCATTAGCTGTTCCATCATATACGCTTTGAAGGACCTTTTCCAGTATGGGAGCGGTGTCTGCATCCAGTTGTACCCAGTCTACTGGGGAGGTGTCCTTCATGTAATGGCTGTCCCGTTCCTGTTGAATCTGCGTCATTGTCAGAGTGGGGGATGTCAGCTCCTTCGAGTCCATCCCAAGGAAGAAGGCAATCTGGCAAACGACCGTGAAATCAAACCGACTCCCCAGAAATGCCCGCTGAATCTGGTGCATACTTGCGATGGTGTGTAGCCCCATGTCTCTGTAGAATACATTCAGATCATCAGCAAGCATCTTCGTGTATCTACTGCGACCGGACGGCTTCAAATACTTCGTCCGGCTCATACCATCATAAAGAATAGAGCTTACGGGAATATCGTTATGGAGATCCATCGGTGCATCAAACACATCTTCCAGGTAGCTTGCAAACCGGATCATCTGAGGATCTTCCTCAAAGATAACCTTATCACACGATATGAAGTGTTCAGCGGGATTGAAAACAAAGCTCTGTTCGCTCTTAGCCAGAACACTGGATTCTACAAGTCTGCACCTGTGCTTCGTACAGACACTCATGTTTCGGATTTGATGCTTCCGATGCCAGTAGGTTTCACCGTATGTCTCCCTATCCTCCTGGGCACACAGCGGACAGAACCGTAGATACTGTTCCCCATCAGTCCTGGGCAAGACACAGAACAGGTGGTGTACGTCGCAGTTATCATGCTCCAAGCGATATAGGGCAGTCTTCTTCTGCTCCAATGGAATGAACCGTGCGTATTGAGGATACATCGTGTGGTTCAACACCAGCTCCCGCAGAGAGTATAGCTTACCAATTCGCACCTTAGCCTCGGAGTTGAGATTACCGATAAACTCTTTGCTGGGATTATCAGACCGCTTACAATACAACTCCTGCATTGCTGATTTACTTGAAAAGAATCCAGAATGAACGTAGTACCTGCAAAGCCAGCTATACACCAACTCGTCGGGATAGATGGCGGGGAAGTAGGCGATCATACGGCTACCTCCACCACAGGCATATGCTCTTTCAGCAGGTGAACAATGTCGATGCTCTCGTTCTTGGCTCTGGCAACCAGATCAGCTATGCAGACGGCAGCTCCAGCACTCGTACCACCAGAAGCAGTAACTACCGACTTCCTCTTAGGCTTGCTGGTCTGCTTTCTCTGGGGAGGTTGAATGAACCCGTGTAGCATGGACAACCGCTGCTGGTAGGCTTCGTTCAGAGATTCCAGGTTTAGAACCTCTCTGCCGTTGAGTATGGCGATCTCCTGTGCATCGTGGATAAGAGACACCACCACAGAGATATTTCCCGAACTATGCTCATAGAGCCATTCCATGATTGCGTCGGTGATCTCCGTCTTTCGCTTCACATACTGGTAGGAATACAGGACTTCACAGAACGTCTTGAAGTCATCCCCATACTCCATCACGTCATACCGCAGTCCTAGCGACCTCCGGGCGAGCTGCATAGCCTGTTCAAAGAACACCGAACTTTCAGGAGTACCCACCATACAGATTGAAATACCGCTGTTGTTGATAAGCTGGGTGAGCATCCCTACAAGGCTCTTGCCGTTCTTGCTATTGCACACGTTCTGAATCTCGTCTACCACCAGTAGGCCGATGTGGTTCAACGCCACCTGACTGACGCTCCCAATCAGCATATCCGTTGTAGTTCTGGCCCGTAATGCGTTCGGGTAATAGTTCCCGCCAATGACTTCATCGACCTTCCGAAGTATCTCCAACAGCAGGCCCTTGACAGAGGAATCGAAGGGACACTGGACGCAGATGCAGGGAATGATATTCGCATATGGATTCTCTACTTCAATCACACAATTCTCAGTAATCAATGTGATCGCTCTACTGATGGCTGAACTCTTACCGATGCCAGAGGCACCAATGATCGTAAAGCTGTCGGAGCCACCCATGATGCCGCTGTACTCCTGCTGCATGATGGCTTTGTAGTTCTGGTTCCTCTGCTGTACGGCCAGTGTTGTACCTTTCTTCTGCAAGGATCGCATCAAAGCCAGATACAGCTTGCTATAGATTTCAAGTGACATCCGAGAGGGAATATACACTCTGTAGAGGTCGGATAGGGCCATGAGCCGCACAGGAGTATCAGCATCACAGATAGCATCGTTATACTCTGGCAGTACTTCCAGCGCAGACAGCAACTCGTTCCCTGACTTCATCGGCGGCAGGATACGGATAATGTCGGTAAGATCACTCACGGCTCGTCCCCTCCTTCATGTAGTCTCGATGGCGCTTGGTCTGCTCCCTCCGTCGAGTGCTACGAATATTCTTCATCTGAACATCAGTGTGACCATTGGCCCCGCCAGCAATGGCTTCAATGTGTTGGGCCAGATTGATTTGAGCCTGTAGGTTATCTCTGGTGGAATCCTTTACAATGGCTCTTTGGCTGGTCTGTAGCTCCTGTACCATAGTCAAATCCTTACCCTCGAACCTGGATTCTATAATCGTGAACTCGGCGTATGTGCCATCTTCGAGTAACCATACGGAGGTCACATCTTCTGGATTGTAGGCCACAGTCACATCACCACCAGACAGATACCGTTCCGTGTACCCATCACAATGATACCGTAGCTTATTTACCCTCAATCCCTTTCGACTGAATCTCCCGGTGGTCCTAGGTAGAAGGGTCAGCATCAACTCTCTTTTCCCAATTCCAATGAGATTACTTCCGATTTGGGATTTTCCCCAATTCCAAATTTGGGAAGCATGAGGCTTCACCTGAGCAGCTATCATGGCTTCACTATAGGGGAAACTCTCAACAATCCGTTGGGAGTTGTAGTAGATGATGCAATAGAGGATGATTCTCTCAAAGTCAGCCATGGTCAGGCAAGCATCCTTCCGGTAGTCATGCGCTCCTCGCTCCTGATAGTCAGGCTCAATGACACCCTTCCCCTTCAAGTGTTTCTTGAAACTCTCCTGCACCAAGTCGAAGAACTTCTCAATCAGTCCTTTCAGCTCTGGCCTGTAGGATGGAAGATTGACCACTTTAACGCCCAATTCCGCGATCTGCTCAAAGTTCTCTGACGTGTACTCGCTGCCCATGTCGGTAATGAACGTTGCCGGGAGCCTATCACAGTTCCAATCTTCCTTCTGAATGGAGATACCGAACTTCTGGCACCATGCAACCTTGTCAACAATGATGTTGAGCATCAGTCCTCGCAGACTGTATACGCCACCTTCCCACGAGAGGGAGTAACCACAACACAGGCCACTGTAGGTATCTACACAGGCAGTCAGGATAGGTCTACCCACCAGACTGCCAGCCTCATTGACAAGGTAAATGTCGCAAACAGTAGCATCAAACATCCCGACACCGACAGCAGGAGCAAATTCTTGTACCCCGTCACCAGTCAGAGGTCGATTGTTCCTCTGGTAGTTCTTCAACCCATCCCTGGAGATGTAGAAATTCTGTAGGTTCCTTGTCTTACGATAGAAGTAACGGAATTGATAGAAAGACGGGTATTCCTCGGCCAGTACCCCTAGAGCATCACAATACTTCTCTTTGAGCATCATTGTGTAAGCTGTCATAAGAGATTGCTTCTTCGTTGTGTAGAAAAACTTATTTAACGCCCAACGGATATTTTTCTCGTCAGGGGTCAGTTGACGATCATCCTCCCGATGCTTGGGAGCAAGAGCAGTCACATCCATGTAGGCCAGATACAGGCAGAGGTAATTCCTGACAGTCTGCTTTGATATGTCATGCTCTGTTGCCACTGAGCAGATCAGACTTGAGCGCATCCGCTCATCTGCAATGAAAGCCAGGATAGGCGCAATCATCGTGTACCGCTCATACATGACTTTCCTCTCACTTGCATCCAGAGTATCAACATCGACTATGATAGTCCCTGTGATTTCAGTCAGTTCACTGATGGTACACTCGGAGTAGGAATCCAGAGCCACCGTATCAATCCATACAGGCATTGCCCTCTTGATGCAATCAATCACAAGAACCCTATCGCTCTGCACTTCCAGCACTCGGATGATACTATCACCAGACCGGAGCAGATCATACTTCTTCATCAATGACCAACCCCCAATCTGATACACCATGCCGTAGCCAGTAGTCCCTTGAAGCATCCAGCAACTTCACCGTCAGAGGCTTCATCAGGAACTTACGGAACACACATTCCCTGACCATCAGATCACCGTCCGTCTTGGTGCAAACGAAGTCAGAGGTGTACTCTCCGATGTCCAGTCCATCCAAAAGCACGTTGCACTTGATCTCCCTGATCTCATCACTGGCTTGCAGCAGGTCAGCGTAGGCATACTGGATAGCATCGTATGTACGGCACACCTCAGCACACTTGCCGATCACTCGCTTCTCACATCGTCCCTTGAAGTTATTCTTCCTCATACTTGCAATCCTCCCTTGCAGAAACACTCTGCCAGTTCCCCAAAAGCATTCCCCAAAAACGAAGTCAGCTTGCTTTTGGGGAATTGATGCTTTTGTTTTTGGGAATGCAGCTTTACTCAACCCTCTATTTCCAAGGGTTTCAAGCCTCCCATACTTTTTCCCAAATCCAAACTGGGAACATCACCATGTCGTAGGGCAATGTGATTTATCCTGTTATGGGCAAACTCATTTATTCTCCCGGCCTAACGTCCGGGTGCCCCTACTCCATGGTGATTACCCGTAGAATGTTCCGAAAATATAGTAT